>JAJTBU010000038.1 GCA_021286735.1 bacterium | reverse complement strand
TGCAGGGCCTGCTTGTCCTGCATCATCGCCTCGATGGTGTAGGTGTTGACGGCGCCGGCGAACTTCTCGCTGTCGCTCTTGACGCCCACGAGGACGGGCACGCAGAGGTAGCGCTCGACGACGTCGCGGTAGACTTCGATCATCCGCTCTGTCTCCTCGACGGCTTCCTGCGCGGTTTCATGCGCGGTGTGGCCTTCCTGCCAGAGGAATTCGCTGGTGCGGAGGAAGAGGCGCGTGCGCTTCTCCCAGCGGAGGACGTTCGCCCACTGGTTGATGAGGATGGGGAGGTCGCGCCAGGACTGGATCCATTCCTTGTACTTCGACCAGATGATGGTCTCGCTGGTGGGGCGGATGCAGTAGGGCTCCTCGAGCTCCTCGCCGCCGCCGTGCGTGACTATGGCGAGCTCGGGGGCGAAGCCCTCGACGTGCTCGGCTTCCTTCTGCATGAAGCTCATGGGGATGAGGAGTGGGAAATATGCGTTCTGGTGCCCGGTCTCCTTGAAGCGGCGGTCGAACTCGTCGCGGATCCTCTCCCAGATGGCGTAGCCCCGCGGCCTTATGACCATGCTCCCCTTCACCGGCGAGTAGTCGGCGAGTTTCGCGTTCAGGACGATGTCGATGTACCACTGCGAGTAGTCGACTTCGCGGGGAGTGATTTTTTCGGCCATAACCCACCTCGATAGGATAAAATGTCCTCAAACTATATAGAAAACGGCGCTCTCGATCAATCGGATCGAGCCCGGGCCTGCGCCTTGGGGGTCTTCAAGCGGCGGGTTTTTCGCGGTATGCTGGTTCCCGTGACCTTGAAGACCCGTCGGCGGACCTACTGGATACTCTTCGGCATCAGCGTCGCCATGTCTCTGGCGGGAGCGATCTTCGCCGTTCTTCTCGCCGCGAGCAAGAGCGTCCCCATTTTTCTCATCGAGCGGGGGATCTACGCCGTCCATCCCTTCTTGAAACTGCGCCCGACCTCGCTGACGCTCTCTATCGTGGACGCGCTCGCCCTCTCGTTTTTCGCGGCGGCGGCGGGCGCCTTCATTCTCCGCACCTTCCGGAAGACCGTCTCGGCGGAGATATTCTTTTTCGCCCTCTGGCTGACGACGCTTTCCTTCGAGTCGCTCAGGCTCGTCCATCTTTTCCTCGCGGCGCGCGGCGCTTCCGACCTGGCGCTGGCGCTGATCGACAAGTCTTACCTCTGCGCCAGGATCCTCGGCTTCATCCTCATCTTCGTCTCGGGACTCTACGCGTCGGGAATGCGGAACGAGCGGCATTTTTCGATTCTGGCCATCTGCGCGGGCATCGCGATCGCCCTCATCTCCAGCCTGCCGGTCAACACGGGAATATGGGAGTGGAATCTCATGTTCAAGGTGGGCTACGGCAACCTGATCGAGGGATTCTCGATGGCCATCATCTTCATCACGATCATCGATTACCTGATCGCGGTGAGGGTGCGGGGCGACAAATCCTATTACCTGACGGCGCTGGGCATCGCCATGGTGATGTGGGGAGCCCATTTTGCCAGCCTCGACTGGTCGCCCCTCCTCAGCCTCTCCTCGCTCGCCGTCATGAGCGCGGGCTGCGTCCTCTACATCTGGAAACTTCACACATTCTATCTTTGGCAATGAGGCGCGGGGAAAGCGGCCCGAGCGGGCGGCGCGGCCTCACAGGCCCAGCAGGGTGGCAGCGAGTCCCGCCGCCAGCGGCAGGAGGATATTGTCCCAATCTTTCGTCGGCAGAGCCTCGACGAGGGTGGCGAAGGCGGCGACGGCCGCCGATGCCCCCAGGTTTCCCGATACCGCGCAGGTCGAAAGCAGGGACACGATAAAGCAGGTCAGGCTCCCCTCGACCGACTTGCCGCGCGTGAGGGGCATCCTGACATGTCCGAAGAGTTTCCCGACGAGGCTGGAGAAGCCGTCGCCGAAGGCGAGGATGTAGATCGCCGCCGAGGCCGGGATCGGTTTGAACAGCAGGGCCGAGAGGAAAGCGCCGAGCCCCAGCGTGATCGGACCTTTGACGAAACGGCCGGCGTCGCGCTTCCTGGCCGCCTTCTCGGTGAGCGGCGAAACGAGGGGACCGCGGACGCGGCGCATGCGCAGCGCCTCGAAGGCGGCGAAGGCCGCCATGCCCGAGGCGAGCAGGGCCAGCGTGAGCGGTTTGGAGATCGACAGGAGGAGGGGCGTGAAGGCGATGAGGAGGTGGATGGACTTGCGCGTGAGCTCGATGACGATCTCATCGCGCGAAACCGCGTCGCGCGCGGCGGGTGCCTGAGTCCGATCCGCTTTTCCGCGCGCCGCTCCGCTGTCGATAGCGTCGCCGGAGAGTGCTTCCTTGCCTTGCCGCATCGTCTGCTCCATGCCTCCGCCCGCCCCGCCGCTTATTGACACGCCAATGCCGCTTTGGTAGGATGGCGGACAGTCGAAGAGCGTTGGGTGGGCGATTAACTCAGCGGGAGAGTGCTACCTTCACACGGTAGAAGTCATTGGTTCAATCCCAATATCGCCCACCGAACGCTCTTTTTGTCTTCATCAAGTAGTATATCCCTATTCCTTCTCCCCCGCCACGGCCTGGAGGCCCCGTCGCGCCAAGGTCCTTTCCTCGACGCGGCCCAGGATCCAGAGCAGGCCCGCCGCCAGCGCGGCCACGGCCCCGACGGGGGGCCACACCGCGCCGAGCCCCCTGGCGTCGATCAGGTTGCCGATCACCGGCGCGCTGATGGTCCAGCCTATGCCGCCGATGAAGGGCAGGACTGCCTGGAAACGCCCGCGGTGCGAGATCGGTGTGTGGTTGGCGGCGTAGGCGCCCTCGTTCGTCGCGTTCACGATCTCGCCGAGCGTCCACAGGATGGTCGACGCGTAGAGCAGGACGAGGTTGTTCGAGAAGCCTATCATGCCGAAGCCGAAGGCATAGAAAACACCGGCCAAGGCGACCGCGTTTATCGGCTTCCACTTTTTCGTGAGGGCCATCGTCGGAGTCGAAAGGAAGATGACGAGGGCCGCGTTCAAGGTCATGCAGGTGCCGAAGATCGCCGCGCCCGATTCGCCGAAGAAGGCCTTGGCTTGCAGGGGCAGGGCAAAGCGGTGCTGGGCGTACACGAAGCCGTACCAGGTCGTGATCATCGTGAAGACGATCAGGAAGGGGCGCGACATCAGCGCCTGGACGAGGGTGCCGCGGTGGGCCTCCTCGGTGCTTCCGCTGCCGATGGTGGCGTCGATCTGCTCCTGCGTCGGCTTGGTCTCGGGCACCTTGGCGCCTACGATGGCAGTGGCCGCGAATACCGCGATGGCGTTGCCCCAGAACAGCCACGACGAAGCGTGCTCGAAGAGGAAGCCCGCGAGGAGCGAGCCCACCGCGAATCCCAGGTTGTGCCCGAGATAGGTCAGCGAGAATGCCGTGCGCCGGTTTTCCGGCGTGGTGAGGTCCGTCATCATCGCCGTCCTGGCGGGATCGGTGATGCCGTCGAAGAGCACCGAGGCGAGGATGAGCCAGGGCACGTAGTTCGAGAATACCGCGAAGCCGCAGGGGATGTAGAGCGCCGCCGAGATCAGCTGCGCGATCACCATGAGCTTCTTGCGGCCGAACTTGTCGGCGATCTTGCCGCCGATGTAGTTCCCCGGTATGTAGATGATCGAGATGACGAACATGAAGTTCCCCGCGGCGCTCTGGCTCATGCCGAGCCTGCCCGTCAGGTAGAGGGTCATGAAGGGGAAGACGAAGATGCCCACCGAGTTTACGACGGTGGCGAGGAAGAGCGTGTAGAGCGGCTTTGGAAGGCCCCGGTAGACTCCGAAGAGGCCGGTGAACTTCCGGCGAACTGCCGTGACGAGGCCGCCTTGTGTTTTGCTAATGGCGTTGCTGCCCATATCGATTACTCCCGCGCGGACGCGGTGCCGTTTCGGGCGCCAATGAGCCGTCCGAAATGATGCTTGCGTGGTTATCGCAACCGGATTGTGTGGGGTACGGGGCGCTTGGGGAAATGCAGGAAAGGGGGTGTGCTTTTCTGTACTCGAGCCCTAAGCAGCGGCGCGTACGGTTCGGATCGAGGTATTGTTGTTCACCATATACTGCTTCGGCTCCTTTCGTTAATATTTTCCCGATACTGACAGGTTTTCATGATATAGTCAAGGCGATTTCGCCAGGCGATTTTCGCCATGGACCGCCCGTGCGAAACGGCAGGAGGAAGCTATGGATTCGCTGTTTTTCCCCGACGGGGCGATAGCGCTCGATACGATCGATCCCGGCAAGGTGACGCGGAAGGTGAGGGCGCACGGCGACAAGACCATGATCGTCGAGGTGTTCTTCGAGACCGGGGCGATAGGGTCAGAGCATTCGCATCCCCACGAGCAGCTGTCGTACTGCCTCGGGGGCGAGTTCGATTTCTTCATCGAGGGGAAAGTCCGGCCGATGCGCGCCGGCGACAGCATCCTCATCCCGGGGGGCGCGCGGCACGGAGTTAAGTGCCTGGCGAAAGGCAGGCTGCTGGACGTGTTCTCGCCGCCGCGCGAGGATTTCCTGTCGCGTTGAGCGATGGAGCCGCGGCGGCGGAGAGGCTGCGGCAGCCGCGTTTTGCGCGGCGTTTTCCGCGCGTCCTTGCCTAAGGGCGCCCGGGTGGCTAGAATTGATTTCATGAAAGGAATCATCGTCGCGGCGGGCTACGGCACGCGCTTCCTGCCGGTCACCAAGACCGTGCCCAAGGAGCTGCTGCCGGTCGGCCTCAAGCCGAGCATCGCGTACATCGTCGACGAGTTCGTCGCCTCTGGCATCACCGACATCATCATCATTTCCTCGAGGCGCAAGAAGGCGCTTGAGGACTATTTCGACCGTGAGATCGAGCTGGAGGGCGTTTTCGCCAAGGAAGGCGCGGCGGCCAAGCTTGCGCTCATCGCACCGCCGGAAGCGCGCATCGCTTTCGTGCGCCAGACGACGATGATGGGCACAGGCCACGCTCTTCTGCAGGTGAAGAGCCTCGTCGGCGGCGAGCCCTGCGTGGTGGCCTATCCCGACGACCTCGTCGTGGGCGGCCGGCCGCTGGCACTCCAGCTCGTCGACGTCTACCGCGCGACGGGAAAATGCGTGCTCTCGACGATCTACGAACCGGGCGACGTTTCCCGCTACGGCATCGTCGACCCCGAGCCGGACGGCATCGGCGTGCGAGGCTTTGTGGAAAAACCCGCCAGGGGCGCCGAGCCGAGCCACGAGGTGTCGATAGGCCGCTATCTCTACACGCCGGAATTCTTCGATTTCGTCGAGGAAGGCTGGGCGAGGCATGGCGGTGGCGAATATTACCACACCTACGCCCTGGGCAGGATGATCGAGGCGGGCAAGGTCGCGTTCAAGCGCGCGGAAGGCCGGCGCCTGGACACGGGCGACCCAGCGGGGTACCTGGAGGCCGTCCTCTACAGCGCCGCGCGCGATCCGGCGCTCAAGCCCGCGTTGGACGCTTTCGTGGCATCGTACAGGACGGAAAAAACCGGGGGAGAGGGCAAGCGATGATCGTAGGCATCGATATCGGCGGAACGACGACGAAGATCGTCGGACTCGGCCCCGCGCGCGAGAGGATATGCGCTTCCGTGAAGGCGAGCGATCCGATCGCCTCTGCCGCGGGGGCTATCGGCAAGTTCCTCTCGGTCGCCGACAAGAAGATGGGCGACATCACCCGGCTCGCGGTGACGGGCGTCGGCTCGGCCGCGTTGGGCGACGAAGTCCTCGGCATAAAGGCCGAGCACGTCGAGGAATTCCAGGCCATCGGCCTGGGCGGGCTCGATCTCGCCGAGGCGACGAGGGCCCTCGTGGTGTCGGTGGGCACGGGCACGGCGATCGTTCAGGCGGAAGGGCGGAAAGCCCGCCACCTGGGCGGCTCCGGCGTGGGCGGCGGCACCATCCTCGGTCTGGGCAAGGCCCTCGCGGGTATAACCGACTTCGACACCCTGGCCTTGGCCGCCTCCCGCGGCGATGTCAAGGGTGTCGACCTCACGATCGGCGAGATATCGAAGCGCGCGGTGGGCACGATGACGCGCGACGTCACGGCCTCCAATTTCGGCAAGATGGCCGACAATCCCTCGGGAGACGATTTCGCCGCGGGCATCGTCAACATGGTCTTCCAGACCGTGGGCATGCTGGCCTACTTCGCGGCGCGCGCCGAGCGCGACGACACCATCGTCGTCGTGGGGAACACGATGCAGATCCCCTCCTCCCGCGATGTTCTGGACAAGCTCTACCCGATTTTCGGCGTGCGGTTCCTGGTCCCGCAGCTCGCGTCCTACGCCACCGCCCTGGGCGCCGCGCTCTACTTGAGCGAGTGAGCGGGGTCGCGATTTCCCAACAATGGGAAAATTTTTCCTATTCTTGAACATGACCGATGGCGCCGTGCGGCGGAAGCGCGGCGCTATTTCTTTATAAAGCGTTGTATTTAAAATAATTATTAACTATTTATCAGCCTGGCACGCGCCTTGCATAATAATTTTAGCGGCGAAAAACGCGGCGGGGTTATCCCGCGCTCCGATGGGGCTTCGAGCCCTTTCGCCGCGAAGGATGAACCTATGCATGGTTATTATGGATTTCCCGGATGGGGCGGGGCGCCGGTAGCGGGCTTCCCCTGGATGTCGGCGATCACCTGGGCGATCGGGCTCGCGCTTCTCGCGGCGATCGTCTATTTCGGGATCAGGGGGCGACGCGCCGAGCCGCCGCGGAAGGATGAGGCTCTCGATATCCTCGCCGAGCGCTACGCCAGGGGCGAGCTTTCGAAGGATGAATACCTCGAGGCGAGCGAGGTGCTGAAAAAGCGCTGAGCCGAGCGCGGCGCCGGCGACGGCGCCCTGCGGCAGCGCCGCCGATGCCGGCCTCAGTCCACCGTGATCGATTTCGAGACGTTCTTGGGCGCGTCGGGGTGCACGCCGTGATCGGCGACCCCGAGCGCGTCGAGCCACTCCATCTTCAGCACCGACATCCGATACGCGAGGAACTGCAGCACGATCGTCGCGCCGAAGACGAAGAGGCAGGGATCCTCGGCGTGGGGGATCTCGATGTATTTCGACCAGTAGTCGTCTTTGCCCATCGGCTTGCCCGCCGCGGCGAGGGCGAGGTCCTGCCGCTTCTCGGCGACGAGGATGATGTCGGCTCCCCTGATCTTGTGGGTGTGGATCTGGCTCACGGTGATCCGTTCGGCCCGCTCCTCCGGCGGGCAGACGAAAACGAGGGGATAGGCCGAGAAGGTCGATTCGATGAACTCCGGGCGCGCGGCGAGGATTTCCTCCCCCGAGAGGCGCGCCAGGGAGGCGTCGCCCGCCGCCGCGGCCTTGTACCTATCCAGGAAGGCCGGGAGGTCGGCGACCGAGAGCAGGGTGTTCCTTCCCAGGATGGTGTTCGGCCCGTGCTTGAACTCCGCGGTGTCGTAGCCCTCGGTGTGGTTGAGCACGACCTCGCGGATCTTGAGGGCCCCCTCGCGCGCGAGTCCGATCAGGTCGGTGCCGAGGATGTGGATCGAGGGCTTGGCGAAGAGCCTCGCCGCCACGATCTCGATGTCGCCGGCGGCCGCCGCCACGCTGTCCTGCATGAGTCGCCGCGCGGCCAGGAGCTTTTCGCGCACCTCCTTCTCTGGCAGGGAGAAGCCCGCCGCGGCGAGGTAGAGGATGGCGAGCTGGTTGGTGAAGGACTTGGTGGCCGCCACCGCGATCTCCGGGCCGCAGAGTATGGGCAGGTAGAAATCGGAGAGTTCCTGGGGGATGCGCGAATTCTCGTTGTTGACGAGGCAGGCGCGGCGGACGCGCGGCTGGGCGGACTTCACGTCCTGGAAGATGTCGACCAGATCCTTGGTCTCACCCGATTGGGTGATGCCGAGGAGGAAGTCGTCCGGCCGCAGGCTGGCCATGTACATCGAGCGGAAAATGCCGGGATTGCAGGGATAGATGGGCAGGCGCGCGAGGGTGTTGAAGAAGTAGGCGGCGGTGAGGGCGGCGTGGTACGAGGTGCCGGAAGCCACGAAGTAGATCCGGCCGCCCGAGCGGTTCGTCTCCGCCAGGGACGCCTTGAGCTCTCCCAGGTAACGCAGCACGGCGCGCCGCTTGCGCCACACGAAGGCCGCGTCCATCAGTGCCAGGTCGGCGGCGCGCCGCGGCTCCAGCGTGCGCAGCTCCGCCAGAAGTTCCGCCTCGTCCGAGACGAAAGGTTCGCCGGCCGGGGGCTGCCTGCCAGCCGCCGCCACGCGCGCGGCCACATCGGCCCAGGAGGGCGAGGCGAAGACCTCCTCCATCGATTCGGCGAGGAGGGCGTCGCCGAACTTCTCCGACAGGCCGGCCAGGGCGTCGGCCGATTCCTTGCACTCGTCCTTCCGGTCTTCGAATATCTCGGCCAGCGCCTCGCCCTCCGGGTCGCGGAAGTAGTAGCGCAGGATCTGGTCCATGTTGGCCGGGCTGGCGAGGATCTCCTGCTCCATGTAGTGGCGATAGCGCGGGTTGAGCTGCGTGTCCTTGACCGAAAGCTTGGAACGCTTGAGCTTGGGCCGCGAGAAGGCCGGCGCGCCGCGGAGGTTGAAGACCAGGTAGCTTTTCTGCGTGAACCAGAGCCCCTCGCCCTCGGCGAGGGGGATGAGGGCGCGCGTCTTGGAGAGCACCGAGGTGAGGTCGGAGGATACGACGACGAAATCGCCGCGCGCGTCGGCGCCTACGCCCGCGTAGAGCGAGGAGCCCGACTTGATGGCGAAGACGCCGGGGAGCTTGGGGTCGGCCACCGCCGCCGCGTAGGAACCTTCGGCGAGGGCCTCCGCCTTGCGTATGGCGTCCACCATCCGCAGGACGCCGTCGGGCACGCCGTCGCGGAGGCCTGAGGCGGCGTAAGCCTGGCGCATGCCCGCCAGGTCGGCGCTCGAGAGGGTCTGGTTGGCCGCGTAGTGCTCTTCGACGAGGTGGACGATGATCTCGCCGTCGTTGTCCGAGAGCACGGCGTGCCCCCGCGAGGAGAGCCAGGCCTTCAGGCAGTCGGTGTTCGATATGTTGCCGTTGTGGGCCCCGACGAGTTCTATCTTGCACTGCACGTGGTGGGGCTGGCTGTTGACATCGGTGACGGCGCCGTAGGTCGCCCAGCGGACTTGGCCGATAAAGCGCTGGCCGGGCCTCGCGGCGATGCCGAGGGCGGGGCAGACTTTCGAAGGCGCCCCCGTCTTCTTGAGGAGGACTATTTTCCTCCGGTCGTCGATGAAGGACGCGCCGGTGGAATCGTAGCCCCGGTATTCGAGCCTGCGAAGGAGAGCCTCGGCCTCCTTGCCCATGTCGGGATTTTCCTTTTCATAGATGAGAGAAACGATGCCGCACATGATCGCCTCCCACATCGAGTATAGCACGACTTTTCGCGCCCGTGGGATCGGATGTAGTATGGGGCATGTCCTTACAACCTTTCGAGACGAACTACGCCGTTCGAGGATACGACTGCAACTATGGAGGGCCGCTCAAGCCCCTCGCGCTCGCCAACTTTTTCCAGGAGTCCGCGGGCGACCACGCCACCAGGCTCGGCCTGGGCATGGAAACTCTGCTGGCGATCGGCCACACCTGGATGCTTTCGAGGATCGATATCGAGATCGAGGACCTGCCCCGCGAAGGCGATATCGTCACCGTCCGGACCTGGCCCGCGGGCAACCGCCGCGTCTTTGCCATCCGCTATCTCGAGATGCTGGCCGCAGACGGTCGGCGCCTGGCGGGGGCCCTCTACGATTACATCATCATCGACCTCTCGGTGAGGAAAATCGTGCGGCCTGAGCACGTGGTCGACGGGACGATCAAGATCGACCGCCCCGCGCCCTACGACGATCTGGCGCCGGGGCTGCAGGACGTGGCGGGCTTTTCGCCGCCTCCGCCCGAGGGCTGGGATCAGGCCTATTCCATGGACGTGGGGCATCGCCATATCGACAACAACGGTCACGTGAACAACGCCCACTTCGTGGACTGGCTCTGCGACGCCGTGCCTCCCGCGGGGCGGGGAACGGGCGTCCCCTCTCGGATCAAGGTGGACTTCGTTTCGGAAGTCGTAGCCGGCGATTCCGTCACAGCCTGGTCGAAGGGCGATGCGGGATCGGGCGACCAACTTTCGGCCCTGACCCGCGACGGCGCGGTCATGGCCAGGGCCCTGACCCGCTGGCGCTGAGCGCCGCCGAAAGGGCGCGCTCCGCCGGTTCCGGCGCCCCGGGCATTGACTGCCGCCCTCAATTTTATTAGCTTTTCTTAATTTATTTTTACCGATGCGACGCTCGTCCCGTCGCGAAATCCCTGCCGCGCCCGGTACCCATGCCGCGGCGCGCGGAAAACTCCCAGCCAAAGGAGGCAACGATGTCCGTAACCCGCCAAAATCCAGTGCCGAGCGATATCGATATCGCCCAGGCGGCCACGATACGGCCCATTTCCGAGATCGCCGGGCGCTACGGCATCGACGGCCGCTACCTCGAGCACTACGGCGTCGACAAGGCGAAGGTCAGCCTCGATTTTCTGACGGACGCATCCGCGCCGGTCCGCCGGGCGAAATACATCGATGTCACGGCCATCACGCCCACGCCGCTCGGCGAGGGCAAGACCACGACTACCGTCGGACTCGTCCAGGGCTTCGGCGCCATCGGCAGGAAGGCGGTCGCCACGATCCGCCAGCCCTCCATGGGCCCGACCTTCGGCATCAAGGGCGGGGCGGCGGGAGGCGGCTACAGCCAGATCGTGCCCATGGCCGACTTCAACCTCCACCTTACCGGCGACATCCACGCCGTGAGCGCCGCGCACAACCTCTGCGCGACCGCCCTCGACGCGCGCATGTACCACGAGGGCCGCTGGTCGGACGCCTATTTCGAGAAGCTCGGCCTCAAGACGCTCAACATCGACCCCTTCAACGTGAACTGGCGCCGCGTCATGGACATGAACGACCGCGTCCTGCGCACAATATTGGTGGGAATGGGCGGCCTCGAGAACGGCCCCCTGCGCGAGACGGGCTTCGACATCTCGGTCGCCAGCGAGGTCATGGCGGTGCTCGCCCTTTCGACGAGCCTGGCCGACCTCCGCGCGCGGCTGGGCAGGATCGTCGTCGCCCTGGACAGGTCGGGCAAGGCCATCACGGCCGAGGACCTCAAGGTGGCGGGCGCCATGACCATCCTCATGAAGGACGCCCTCAAGCCGAACATCCTCCAGACCCTGGAGGAGCAGCTGGCCTTCGTTCACGCCGGGCCCTTCGCGAACATCGCCCACGGCAACTCCTCGATCCTGGCCGACGACATGGCCAGCCGGGTGGCGGACTATGTGGTGACGGAATCGGGATTCGGCGCCGACATGGGCTTCGAGAAATTCATGGACATCAAGTGCCGGGCTTCAGGCATGATGCCCGACGCGGTCGTCCTCGTGGCGACGGTCAGGGCGCTCAAGATGCACGGCGGCGGGCCGAAGGTGACGCCGGGCAAGCCCCTCGCGGCGGCCTACACGCACGAGGACCTGGCCCTCCTCGGGAAGGGGCTCGACAACCTGCGGGCCCATCTCGCCATCATCCGGAAATTCGGATTGCCGGCAGTCGTGGCCATCAACTCCTTCCCCGGCGATACCGAGGCCGAGCATGGGCTGATCGTGGAAGCCGCCCTCGCCGCCGGCGCCAGCGGCGCCGTGGTCACGAAAAACTGGGCATCGGGCGGCGAGGGCGCGGCCGAGCTCGCGCGCGCGGTCGAGGCGGCCGCCGCGGTGCCGTCGAAGCCGTCCTTCCTCTACCCCCTCGAAGCGTCGATCAAGGACAAGATCGGCGCCCTCGCGCGCGAAGTCTACGGCGCCGACCGGGTGGAATACTCGGCCGATGCCGAAGCGGCGATCGGCACCTATTCCGAGCTGGGCTACGGCACGCTGCCGATCTGCATGGCCAAGACCCAGTACTCGCTCTCGCACGACCCGGCACTCAAGAACGCCCCGAAGGGCTACGCCTTCCAGGTGAGCGACCTCCGCCTCGCCGCGGGCGCGGGCTTCATCTACCCGCTTTCGGGCGAGATCACCACCATGCCCGGCCTGCCCTCCCTTCCGGGCTACATGGGCATGGACATCGACA
>JAJTBU010000394.1 GCA_021286735.1 bacterium | reverse complement strand
TGAGCACGTCGCGGAAGGCCTCGAGGTCGGCGGCCGAGTCCGCGCTAAGGCGGTCGGCCCCGGGCAGCGGCTTCCGCAAGTCGTCGAAATCGGCCAACGCCGTGCCCCAGGCCGCGTTGAGCGACGCTATGCTGCCGCCGTGGCGCTTGCGCAGGAAGGCGATGAGGGCTTCCTTGCTGTGGAGCGCTCCGTCGTAGGCTAGCACGCGCTCGGCCGGATTCACTGAGGCCTGGAAGAGCCACTCGGGCTCGTTGGTGATGAAATAGCCGATGAGGTAGGGGTTCCCGACGTAGGGGCCGAGCTGTTCGCGCGCGAAGCGGGCGGCTCCCGACGCGTACGCGGGGCTGAAGACGTCGGGGAGGTCGCGGTAGATGCAGGGCGCGGTGAGCGGGAATTCCTTGAGCGTGACGACGAAGGGGATCTTCGCCTTGGCGAGGAAGTCCGCGGCGCGCTCGTCGACATAGTTGTTCACGCCGACGCCGATCGTGTTGACGCCCCAGCGGCGCATGCGCGCCGCGTTGATATCGACCCAGGCGTCCCACCAGCCCTCAGGGCCGAAGGCGCGGATCATGTTGGCGCGCGGGAAGTTGAACATGCGCCGCCCAACGCCGCTCTCGCGGCCGTTGCGCTTGGCGAACTCGGGAATCTCCGAAGCCTCGGTCCAGCAGTCCTTCCAGGTCTGATCGTCTTTGTCCGGGAGCCAGGCGAACATCTCCTCCATGCGGTCGACGAAGCCGTGCACGCCCATCCTCGATGCGTAGCAGACGCCGTTGCTGTAGAAAGCATAGCCGTCGGGATCGACCAGCCACCAGCGCGAGCCGTCGTGGTGGGTGCGGAAAAATCCCGTGGCGCCGAAGTTGCGCTTGAGCCAGCCGCCGTAGCGGCTCCAGCCCTCGGGGTAACCGGCGCCGGCGGCGGCCTCGGCCCGCGCCGAGGCGAGTTCGGAGCGCAGGTAGGCCGTCATTTCGGCCACGGAGCGCATCTTGCCCGGCCATTCGTAGCCCAGGCGCTGGCCCATCTCGTCGACGAGGGGCGCGCCGACGATCCGCATGTCGGGCAGCGCGTCGGACAGCTCGATGCCGTACAACGCGAATTTCCGGCAGGAATCGTTCTCCCTGATGCGCAGGCGGATCTCGTCGATGCGGTCGATGTGCGTGGGCTCGCCCTCGACGTGGCCCTTCAGCGTGCCCGGATAGGTGGGCAGGAAAAAGCGGTGTGAGTCCAGCTCGGAGAACTGGACGGTCATTTTCACGCGGCGGGTGGGGATTATGAAGTAGCGTATCGACAAGATCCTCTCGCCCGCCTGAGCCTTCTCGACGAAGTCGATGTGCATCACGGGCATGCGGTCCATGTCGACGTTCATGTCGACGGTGAGGAAGCGCTCCGGCAGCCAGCGCGCCCCGCCCGAGGCCTTGTCGAAGGCGAGGCAGAATATGCCGCCGGGGCCCGGCGTCACGGCGAGGCCGTCCGGCGCCGCCTCCACGGTTCCCGCCAGCGGCCTGAGCGTGGCCAGGTCGATGCGCTCGTTCTCCATGATGTTCCCCCGTTAAAGAAGAGGCCTTCCGGCGGCGCCGCCACCGGAAGGCCTCCGGCCTAAGTGGCCGAGCGACGATTGTCGCGTTATGCGGCCGAGCGTGCCGCCCGACCGGCGGCGATTACCTCGAAGCCGCCTTGAGCTGGGCCGCGTAGGCGGCGGTGGCTTCCTTCTCGAACTCGAGCCCGCCCTCATCGTTCCAGCGCTTCACGAAAGCTTGGTACTCGGTGTCCACGTTG
>JAJTBU010000393.1 GCA_021286735.1 bacterium | reverse complement strand
GCGGCGCTGTCGCTTGTAGCCTGCGCCACGACGCCCGTCTTTACCGCGGGCACCAAGGAGCAGGCCGCGGCGGGCATCAAGGACAGCGTCGAGCTCTTCTTCCAGGACACCATGAAGGGCGGCTACAACAAGAACGACCCCTCCCTCGTGCGCACCCTCGCGGAGAAGGGCGCGGCGACAGTCGCCTGGCTCGAGTCCCTCGGCGCCGACCTCTCCGACGTCGGCAGGCTCGCCGGCGCCTCGGTCAACCGCGCCCATCGCCCGGCCGGCGGCGCCCCCGTCGGTCCCGAAGTGGTCAAGACCCTGAAGGGCGCGGCGGAGAAGCAGACCGGCATCGCCGTCTTCACCGGCGCCAAGGTCCAGGAAATCCTCCTCGACAAGGCCGGCGCGGCATCCGGTGTCTGCGTGACCATCGGCGGCAAGGACTACAAAGTCTCCGCCAAGGCGGTCATCCTCGCCGCCGGCGGCTTCGCCGCCAACAACGAGATGGTCGCCTCCTACCAGCCCTCGCTCCGCGGCTTCGCCACGACCAACCACGCCGGCGCCACCGGCGACGGCATCGTTATGGCTGAGAAGATCGGCGCCGCCTTTGTCGACATGAAGGAAATCCAGACTCACCCGACCTACGCCCCCGGCAAGGAGATGATCACCGAGGCCGTCCGCGGCAACGGCGCCATCCTGGTCGGCCACGAAGGGAAGCGCTTCATCAACGAGCTCGAGACCCGCGACGTCGTCTCCGCCGCCGTTCTCGCCCAGAAGGGCAAGACCGCCTTCCTCGTCTTCGACCAGTCCGTCCGCAAGAGCCTCAAGGCTATCGAAGATTACGTCAGGATGGGCATCGTCGCCGAAGGCGCCACGCCCGCCGCGCTCGCCGCGAAGATCGGCGTCCCCGCAGATGCCCTCGCGGCTACCCTCGACCGCTACAACGCGGCCGTCGCCGCCAAGGCCGATCCCGACTTCAAGCGCGCCGACATGCCGCGCGCCCTCGCGACCGGCCCCTTCTACAGCATCGAGATCACGCCCGCCGTCCACCACACCATGGGCGGCGTAAAGATCGACACCTCGGCGCGCGTCATCTCCGCCGCGGGCAAGCCCATCTCCGGCCTCTGGGCCGCGGGAGAGGTCACCGGCGGCGTCCACGGCGGCAACCGCCTGGGCGGCAACGCCATGGCCGACATCACCGTCTTCGGACGGATCGCGGGCGCGAATGCCGCCGCTTCCATTAAAAAATAAACGATACTGAACATATCCAGGGCGCCTGGCCGCGCGGCCGGCGCCCTGGGCTTTTATTTTCGGCCGCCTTTCAGCGCGCGCTCCGTCATCGCCGCGCTCGCATAGCCTCCGACCTTCGGACGACTCCTTCTGTCAGCAGCCTTTCCCCGCCGTCTTTCGTTGCCCATCGCCAGGATCCGTACTATAATGACGCCCGACTGCCCCCAAGCCCTGGCGGTACAAGGAGGAGCCTCCCCCGTGATCAAATACCTTGCGACGAACGACGCCAAGTGCGTCGGGTGCATGACCTGCGCCTCGGTCTGCTCTAAGCTTTACTTCAAGGAAGACAATCCCGCCAAATCCTGCATCCAGGTGAACGAAGCCGCCGGCGGCGCCTTCCATTTGGTCGCATGCGACCAGGAATGCATGGCCTGCGTCCGCGAATGCCCCACCAGGGCGATCTCCCGCAACAAGGCGGGCGCCATCGTCATCGATAAAAAACGCTGCGTGGGCTGCCTGGCCTGCGTCGCGGTCTGCCCCATAGGCGCCATGCGCTGGTTCCCCG
>JAJTBU010000037.1 GCA_021286735.1 bacterium | reverse complement strand
CGATTCTAAAGCATGGCGGCTATTTTACCACGACATCCCCGAGCCGCCTCCCGAGCTGGCGCCATATCTATGAATAAGGAATACCAAATGGATCCAATCCTTGACCTTATCGGCCGCGACCAAGAGCTGTTCGCCGTCGATATCGGCGCCCGCGAGCGCGAATTGTCTTCTCTCGTAAGCGAGGCGCGCTTTCTTGTGATCGGTGGCGCCGGGAGCATCGGCCAAGCGGTGACGCGGGAAATCTTCCGGCGGTCGCCCCGGCGCCTCCATGTCGTGGACATCAGCGAGAACAACATGGTGGAACTCGTGCGGGATCTGCGCTCCTCGCTGGGGTATATAAAAGGCGAGTTCGCCACCTTCGCGATCGACGCGGGCTCCGATATCTTCGACGCGTTCATGGAATCGGGTTCGGGGTATGATTATGTCCTCAACCTCTCCGCGCTGAAGCATGTGCGCAGCGAAAAAGATCCCTACACGCTGATGCGCATGATCGATGTCAACGTATTCAACACCGACAAAACCATGCGCCAGGCGGCCGCGCGCGGCGCCCGCAAGTACTTCTGCGTATCAACCGACAAGGCCGCCAATCCCGTCAACATGATGGGAGCATCCAAGCGCATCATGGAGTATTTTCTCATGCGCCGAAGCCTCGAGCTGCCCGTCTCGACCGCGCGGTTCGCCAATGTGGCTTTTTCGGATGGGAGCCTCCTCTACGGCTTCAACAGGCGCATGGAAAAAGAACAGCCTTTGGCCGCGCCCAACGATGTGCGCCGCTACTTCGTCACGCCGAAAGAAGCCGGCGAACTCTGCCTGATGTCCACCCTGCTCGGCGGGAACCGCGATCTGTTTTTCCCGAATTTGGACGCGAAGAAGAGCCTGATCACCTTCTCGGAGATCGCGGATCGGTATTTGAGATATCGCGGCTACGAGCCTGTGGAGTGCGCCAGCGAGGAGGAGGCCCGGGCGCGAGTCCCCGAGCTGAAGACGAAGGGCAAATGGCCAGTCTACTTCTTCTCCAGCGACACGACCGGCGAGAAGGATTTTGAAGAGTTCTACACGGCTGGGGAAACGCTCGACATGGACAGGTTCGCCTCAATCGGCGTCATAAAGAACGCGCCCGATTTTGACGCCGCGGCCCTGGGACATTTTGAGACCGCTGTTCGCGCGATGCATGCCCGGGGGCGCTGGACGAGGGATGAACTCATCGAACTCTTCAATATGACGATTCCGGAATTCGAACACAAGGAAAAAGGGAAATTCCTGGACGAGAAGATGTAAAACGCTTTTTCCTGATTTACTGACTCAAAACGGTCGGCTCAGGGCGCGTCGTCGATTCTTGGACTGATGAACGCGCGCCTAGCCGCTCAATCCCTTCTTCGAGCCGTTCCCCTTGCCGCTGTTTTCCTTGTTCTTCTCCTCTTTGTCGGCGCCGTTCGATTTTTCCGACGACGCGGCGTTGGAGGACTTGTCCTTGGTGGCCTTGGCCAAGGATTCCTCGATCGCCTTGGAGGGGGCAAGGCCTTTTTTGACCGCGGACTTGATCGACGCGACCAGGGCGGTGAGCTTGCCGTCGGAGAGGTCGGAGTCGACGAGGCCCGTCGCGAGGGCGAGGATCTCGGCATCGGTGAGGGCATGCTCGGCCTCGATGCTGACGACCACGGAGAGCGCGGCCAGGGCGCGGTCGATGGCAGCTTGCCTCGCTCCCAGCTTGGCCGCGGCGGCGTCCAGGGCTGCCTGAAGGACGCGCTCCGAAATTCCGGCGCGGAGGAGGAGGGAGGCCTGTTCGACCGCCGCTGAGGCTTGCCTCGGATCGGAGGGCAGGAGCCCGAGGCTCTTGAGCGAGGCGGCCACCGCCAGATAGCGCTGGGTATCCTCGCGGAGGGTGGCGGCGAGGGTTGCCGGTGCTACGCGTTTCTTGGCCGCTTCGACCAGGCGGTCGGCGATGAGGGCGTCGGAGAGGCCGACGCGCTTGAGAGAGGCGGCCAGCTCGCCAGCTTCCGACGCCAGGGCCCCGTACGCGGCCTGGTTCGCCGGCGCGGCGAACCAGGCCGCCAGATTCTGGGCCGAAGCGAACGAAGGGATGGCCGCCGCCAACAGCAGCGCCGCGAGAAGCCGAAATGCCGTGCGCCTAGGGGCGCGGGGAGCGGCGTCATCGAAAGGCGCCGCTTTGACGGCCCACGCCGGGCTCGAGTGCGGAGCGCGCAGGGTCAGAGCCTCAGGAGGCTGCCGGAGCCTCCGAAACCGTCGTCGATCCTGGCCGGCACGGCCGGGTCGGCGATCCAGGTCTGGCCGTCGATCACGAAGTTGTAGACGTAGGCCTTGCCCCGTTTGAGCGGAACCTTGATCTCCCAGGCGCCCGTCTTGCCCGCGCGGCGCAATTGGTAGCCCTCGCCCGACCAGCCGTTGAAATCGCCAGCCAGGGCGACCGTGGAAGCTTGGGGCGCCTCGAGCGCGAAGCTCACGGTCACCGTGTCGCTTCCCGTGCGGGCGAAATAGATGCCCAGGCTCAGGCCCAGGGCGAAGATCGCCGCCGCGGCCGCCGCCAGGACGCGCGCAGGTGCGGCGGGCGCGAAAGGCAAAAAACGCCGCCCAGGCGAACCGAGCGAAGACATGACTTTGTCGCCCAGCGCCGAATCCCGCACGGAACTCCGCTCCGTGCGGTGGAGGGCTTCCCCGGCCCCGCGGCGCGTATCCTCGCGGCGCGTATCCTCGCGGCAGTCCCGCTCGACAAGAGGCAACAGGACGCCGTAGCGCTCGTCGCAGTCGGCGCAGGAGGCGAGGTGGGCCGCCAATTCCTCCGGGCTCCGGGAGGGCGTCTCGCCGGCCTCCCAGGCGCCGACGAGAGCGCGCGCATCGTCGCAGTTCATCATACCTTTATACCTCGAGAACCCCCGCGGGGTTGCTTTCCTTCGAGCGCGATCCTCAGCGCTTTGCGCGCGCGGAAGAGCCTCGTCTTGACCGCCTCCTCGCTCAGGCTTAGGGCGCGGGCGGTGTCCGCCACCGACAGCTCGCCGAAATAGTAGAGTTCCACCGGCAGCCGCTGGTCGCGGGGCAAGGCGGCCACCGCCCGCCTGAGCGCTTGCGCCCTGATGGCGTCGGCCGCCTCCTCCGCGGGATCGGCGGGCGCGGCGGCGGCGGCCTCGGAGCCCGCCGCCTCGATTTTGTGGCGGTCCGAGACGAAAACGCGGAATCTCGTGCGCAGGTGGTTGGCGGCGATGGCGAAAAGCCATGAGGGGAAGCTCTCGCCGCTGCGGAAGGTATTCAGCGAGCGGTAGGCGCGGACAAAGACTTCCTGCGCGGCGTCGCGCGCGTCGTCGTCCGACCGCAGCCTAGCCCCGCAGAAGGCCACGATCCGCTGCTCGTAGCGGTCCACGAGGGCGCGGAATGCCTCCCGGTCTCCCGAGAGCACCCGCGCCACCGCGTCGCTGTCAACCGCATCGCCCTTCATGTTTTTAAATATAACAGGCTGCCCGCGCTTTGACCATTCGATTTCGCGGGGCGCCATCGCCGGGCAAGTCCCGCAACCGAATTCTCTGCCGAGAGGTATTCTGTGGCGGAGGTACCAGATGAACACAATCAAAAAATGGCTCATCATCGTCGCGGCGCTCGCTCTTCTCTTCGGCGCGGCACAGGCGGCTTCGGCCCAGACCCAGGGCACGAAAGACGATCTCGACGAGACCCTGCAGAATCTCGACCAGGCCGCCGAGGGCGATCCCGCCGCCATCCTGGCCAAGCTGGCCGAGAAATTCGGCGTCGACCAGGCGGCGCTCCAAGCTTATTACGACGCCGGCGCCACGCCCGGCGAACTCTGGCTGGCCCTCGAGATCTCGGCCACCACCGCCACACCCTTGGCCGACGCGATCGTTCTCGCTAAAGGAGCCGAAGGCCACGGCTGGGGCGTCCTCGCCCAGGTTCTGAGCGTGAAGCCTGGCTCGGATGAGTTCTTCGCGCTGAAGGGCAAGATCGTCGAACGCGGCGGCATGCTCGGCAAGGAAGTCCGCGAAGGCAAGGAAGATCGCGGCGAAAACCCCGGAAACAAGGGCGGCCAGGGCAAGGGCGGGAAGTAAATCTCAGGTCAAAATGACGGGACCTGTAAATCCTGCTTGTCCTGTCATCCTGTCTATTACCGCGCGTGCTTGCGGCGCTTTTCCTCGAACATCAGCACGTCGGCCTCGCGGTAGAGGGTCTCGAAGGAGGAGCCTGGACCGCTACGCCGCGTGACGGAGCCGAGGGAAAAGCCCAGGTCGGAGCGCCGGGGAGCCTCCCGCCAGGCAGCGACCCGGGCGGCGAGCCTCGCCTCGACGTCGGATGCCCACGCGGCGCCGCCCCTGGCGAGGACGACGAACTCGTCTCCGCCGTAGCGGGCCGCGAGAGGGCCATGGCCCAGAGTTTCAGCGAGGATCGCGGCGAACTCCCTCAGGGCCTCGTCGCCCTCGGGGTGCCCGAATTCGTCGTTGACGAGCTTGAAGTCATCGAGATCCATCACTATGAGCGTGTACTCCGAGGTCTCGGCGCCCGCGGCGGCGAGCATCGCCTCCGCGTCGCGGTCGAATCCCGCGCGGTTGTACAGGCCGGTGAGCGGATCGCGGGTCGAACGCTCGTAGATTTCCTTGAACATATGGTCGTAAGGCCGATCGAGCCCCTCTTCGATAACGATTGTCCAGAAGATGATGTACGAGAAGTAGTTCATGAGATGGGCGAGGGTGTCGATGATTCCCTGGGGATTGGCTCTGAGGGCGAAGAGCAGCCCCGAGGCTCCGAAGGCGCCGATGCCTGTTTTTATCATGGTGGCAACCTTCTTCTCCACCCGGGCGGGAGTTCGCGCCATCATGGCGAGGCTCGCGGCGGCGGCTGCTGAGAAGGAGAGTTCGGCCCAGCGCTTGAAGGGCGTATAACCCACGCCCGCGATGTAGCAAGAAGGGAATATCCCCGCGAAGATCAAGGTTGCCAGCAGGGCTGAGGCTGTGAAGAATCCGGCATGGAGGTGCCGCAGGGATGGTTTGCGGCTGATAATGAGGGGCACCGAGCAGATGGCGCTGACTTCCAGAGCCCGGGACGCGGTCCAGAATTTCGAGGCGAGATCCGCCGAGGCGCCGGGAAAGAGGCTTATGCCCTGGTAGCTGAAGATGTGCAGGATGTCCAAGGCCCCGACGTAGAAGAAAGCCACGCTGATGTAGAGGAGCATGGAGTTGTTCGAAAAGCGATAAGTGCGGGTACCGACGACATAGAGGGAAAAGGCGGCGAGAAAGCACATGGCATCCATCGCCACGTGAAAGGCGCCGAATCCCCCAATAAGCCATATGGTGGTGAGCACCGCCAGACCCAGAAGCACTTTTCCAATATTTCTTACATCCACAGCTTGAGAATACTACGCGGCTCCGCTTCTCACAATCCTCAGGCTGGCAAAGCCGCCGAGTTCGGGCTACCATCGTCGGCATGGCGGCGATCCGCGGACAATCTTCCTTCCTCTCCCGGTGGGCGGCGGCGCTCTGCCTCGCTATCTTGGCGCTCGCTTCGGCGCCGTCTTCCGCCTGGGCCATCGACCCCGCCTCGATCGCCTGGCGCCCTTTGGGCGGAGAGCAGGGATTCGCCGGCGGCGCCGTCCGCTCCATGGCGCAGGACAGCAGGGGGCTGGTCTGGGTCGGCGCCGGCGACGGCTTGTACCGCTACGATGGCCAGGGCTTCGCCTTCTTCAGGCCCGACACTTGGGGAGGAGTCCTGGGGGCGCCCTCGATCTACCGGATACTGGCCGACGGCAGAAACGGGATATGGATCGCCGCTTCGAACGGCGTCCTGCGCTACGACACCCTCGCGGGCGAGTTCAGGAGGGCGAGGCTCGCGGACCCGCCGGGGGAGCGCTCGACCTGGATCGCCGCACTGGCCATCGACCAGGGCGGGCGGGTTTTCGCCGGGGCGGCCGACGGCACGGTATGGACAATCGATCCCGAAGGGCTCTCGGGCGCGGTGTTCGCGGGGCCGGGGATGGCCGGAGCAGCGGTGTCGGCCCTGGAGGCCGACACAGCGGGGCGAGTTTGGGTGGGCACCGACGGGGCGGGGATAGCCCTCCTCGACGGCGCGGGGCGGCTCCTGGCCCGCCACAGGGCGGGCGGCCCCGACGGCCCAGCCTCGAACCGCGTGGGCACCATCATGGAGGATTCGCTCGGCTTCCTCTGGGTGGGCTACGCCGATGGCGGCGTCGACTTGTGCGAGGCGGGGCGCTTCAGGCACGCCCGCGCGACTTCCCCGGGGCGCGGCGCCCCGCCGGCCGTGTCGGCCATGGCCGAGGATCAGCAGGGCCAGATCTGGGTCGGTCTCAGGGACGGCGGCGTGGGCATCCTGGACCCTTCGAGCATGGAACTCTCGACCTACCCCTTCGCGGAGGGCCGCGAAGTCTCGGCCCTCCTGCGCGACCGGCGGGGCCTTCTCTGGGCGGGCATGCGGTCGGGAGGCCTCATTACCGGCGATTTCCGCTCGGCCGGCTTCCAGCGCCTGACGACGCTGCCGGGCGGCGCGCGGATCGGCGCGGCGACCGCCCTGGCTGCCGCCCCTTCGGGACGGCTCCTGGCCGCGGGATCTTCCGCGGGACTCCTGGCCTTCGACGCGGTGGCCGGAAACTTCGCGCCGGCCGCGCCGCGGAACTTGACGGGCGGGGAAGGATCGGCGGCCCTCGGCAAGATTCAAGCCATCCTCCCCCTCGAAGACGGGACCACCTGGCTCGGCACGGGCGGCGGCGGCCTCATCGGGCTTGGCCCGCGCGGCGCGCCGATTCCCCGCGTCCCCGGCCCCCGCCTCGCCTCGCCCTACGTCCTCTGCCTGCTCGGAGCCGAGAATGGCAAGATATGGGTGGGCACGGAGGGCGGCGGCCTCGACCTTTTCGACCCCCGGACGGGAAACGTGCGGCACTGGGGCTACGCCGCCGGGCCCGCCCCGCCATTGCCCGCTTCTTTCATTACCTGCCTCTACCGCGACGCCTCGGGCAGAACCTGGGCCGGCACGGCCGACGCCGGCCTCTTCGTCCGAGAGCCCGGAGGCGCGCGCTTCCGCCCCTTCGGCCGGGGCGGCCGCAGCAAGGAAGGCCTGGGCAGCCTGCGCGTCAACGTCGTCCTTGGGGATTCCCGGGGCAGGCTCTGGGTGGGCATGGGCGGCGGAGGGCTCGCGGCCATCGACCCCCGGACAGAGACCGTCGTCGCGCGCGCCGCTTCGGCGGGGCTGGACGACGAGACCGTCTATGGCCTCGCCGTGGACGGGGAAGGCATCCTCTGGGTGGCCGGTTCCCGGGGCTTCTACGGCTACGACGCCCAGCGGGGCGACCTCTTCCGCTTCGGCCCCGAGGACGGCCTGTCCCCCGGCGGCTACGGAGCGGTCCTCGCATCGGGCGACGGCCATATCTGGCTGGGCGGCGAGGGCGGCTTCACCCGCTTCGATCCCGCCCGCATGTCGCGCTACGGGCTGGCGCCCGACGTCATCGTGGCCGATGTCGAGACCCCCGGCGGCCCGGCCAGTTTCCGGCGTTCCCCCGAGCGGGACGAGATACGGTTGGGACACGACAACGCCGGCCTGCGCTTCGCGATCGCCGCTATCGACTTTTCCTCAGCCGGCAGGAACCGCTACGCCATGATGCTGGAGGGGCACCAATCCGCCTGGTCGGACATGGGCTCCATGAACGCGGGCTACATAGCGCCCCTAACTCCTGGACACTACATGCTGCGCGTCCGCGCGGCCAACGGCAACGGCGTCTGGAATCCCTACGGCGCCTCCCTGGCCATCGTGGTCAGCCCGCCCTGGTGGGGCACCTGGTGGTTCCGCGCCGCCGCCGCCGCGGCGATGGCCCTTCTGGCCGCGGGCGGGATCGCGGCGGCGCTGGGCGGCCTCAAGCGCCGCAACGAACTCCTGGCGCGCTTCGCCCGCCACATCGAGGAGGCCAGGGAGGAGGAGCGCAGCATCGCGGCCCGCGACGTCCACGACGAGATCGGCCAGCACCTCATGGTGCTCAACTTCCACGCCTACTGGCTCGCCCGGCATCCCGAGGCCGAAGCCTCCGAGCGCGCGCCCGTAGTGGCCCAGCTGCAGAAAGGCATCCTGGACGCCATGGCGGCGGTCAAGGTCGTGGCCACCCGCCTGCGCCCCGTCGGCCTGGACACGCTGGACTTCCCCGATGTCTTGAAGTATTACGTGAGGAGCTTCGACCGCATGAGCGGCATACGGACCAGCCTGGACATCGGACCCGACTGGAAGGACATGCCGGCGGACACCGCCAAGGCATTTTTCCGCCTCCTCCAGGAAATGCTCAGCAACGTGGCACGCCACGCCAAGGCGAAGTCGGCCGCCGTGCGCTTCCGCCGCGAGGGGGAAACCTACCTCCTCGAGGTCGAGGACGACGGCGTCGGCATCGGGGCGGAGGCGATCGGCGCGCGCGATTCCTTCGGCATCATCGGCCTGCGGGAGGCCTGCGCCGCCCGCGGGCGGCGGCTCTATCGTCGCCGCGCGCCTTCCGAAGGCCGGGGAGGGTGCCGGGCGGGGCCGCGGCGCGCGGCGGAAACGCGCCGAGGGGCAGGGTCGCCTTACGGAGGGGAGATGAAACGCATACTCGTTGCCGACGACCACTTTCTGGTGCGCAAAGGCCTGCGCCAGCTCCTGGAATCCACCCTGCCCGACTGCGCGGTCGACGAAGCCGAGGACGGCCACGCCGTGCTCGACCTGGCGCGGAGCGCCGGCTACGACCTCGTCATCCTGGACTTCTCCATGCCCGGCATGGACGGCCTCGACCTCATCCGCGACCTCAAGGACCTAGACCCGGCCACCCACATCCTCGTCCTGACCATCCTGCCCGAGGAGCAGTACGCCCTGCGCGCCTTCCGGCTGGGCGCCTCCGGCTGCGCCAACAAAGCCATCGATCCCGGAGAGCTCGTCGAGGCCGTCAAGACCGTGCTGGCGGGCAGGCGCTACCTGAGCCCCAAGGCCGGCGAGCTCCTCCTGGATGAACTCTCCGGAGGCGAGGACAGCCCCCACCTCCGCCTTTCGGACCGCGAGTTCCAGATCCTCAAGTTCCTGGCCGGGGGCAGGAGCGTGGGCGAGATCGCCGCCTCCCTCAACCTTTCGGTAAAAACGGTGAGCACCTACCGCACCAGGCTCATGGAGAAGATGCGCTTCGAGAACAACAGCCAGCTGATGCGCTACGCCCACCTCCACGGCCTGGCCGACTTCGGCGCCTTGGGCCGCGGCGGCGCGCCAGGCGGCTGCCGCCCCCACGGCAGCCCGCGCCCGCGGCCGTAGGACGCCGTCCTACGCGAAGTTCCGCCGGCTTCCTACATACCCCGCCTCGACTCGACCATAAAATGGCGCAAAGGGCCCGCTGAGGCCCGATGCCCCATACCCAGGCATTTTCAGGAGGAACCACCATGACGAAAGGAACCGTCACCCGACGCCGCGTCACCCTCGCGCTCGCCCTCGCCGCGATCTTCGCGACACTCTGCGGCGCCTACGCACAGACCACCCTCAAGGTGGGCGTCTCCACCGAGCCCGCCTCCATGGACCCCCAGTACTCCACCACGGGAGCCACCCAGCTCGCTTCCCAGCAGATCTTCGAGACCATCGTGGGCAGGGACAAGAACCTGCGCATGATCCCCTCCCTCGCCCTCTCCTGGAAGGAAGTCGACCCCCTGACCTGGGAGCTCAAGCTCAGGCCCGGCGTCAAGTTCCACGACGGCAAGGCCTTCGGCGCCGACGATATCGTCTTCAGTGTCAAGCGCATACCCCGCGTGCCCGACTCCCCCTCCAGCTACAAGCGCAACGTGGCCGCCATCAAGGACGCCGTGGCCGTGGACAACCTCACCGTCCGGCTCCTCCTCAAGACGCCCTCGCCCCAGCTGCCCATCGACCTGACCTTCATCTACGTCCTGCCCTCGACCACCCCGGCCGACGCCACCCAGGACGACTTCAACAAAGGCAAGTACGTAGTCGGCACCGGCCCCTTCAAGTTCGTCGAATGGGTGCGCGGCGACCGCCTCGTGCTGGACAAGAACCCCGCCTACTGGGGCGTGAAATCCTCCTACGACCGCGTCATCTTCAGGCCCATCACCAACGACCCCTCCCGCGTGGCCGCCCTCCTGGCCGGCGACGTGGACATCATCGACCAAGTCTCCCCCGTGGATCAGGACAGACTCCGCAAGGACAGCCGGGTGACCGTCCTATCCAAGCCCGCCGCCACCATGATGTACATCCACATGGACTCCGACCGCGACAAGACGCCCTTCGTGGCCGGCAAGGACGGGAAGCCCCTGGCCAAGAGCCCCCTCAAGAACCCCAAAGTCCGCGAAGCCCTCTCCCTGGCCATCAACCGCCAGGCCCTGGTCGAGCGCGTCCTCTCCGGCGCGGCCGAGCCCGCCGGCCAGTTCGTCCCGGAAGGCATGGTCGGCTACGCCCCCGACCTCCTGCCCGAGCCCTACGACGTCGAGAAAGCCAAGCGCCTTTTGGCCGAGGCGGGCTACCCCAACGGCTTTTCCCTCACCCTGCACGCGCCCAACGACCGCTACCTCAACGACGAGCAGGTGGCCCAGACCATCGGACAGTTCTTCGCCCGCATAGGGCTGGACGTCAAAGTCCAGGCACTGCCCTACTCCGTCTTCAGCACGGCGGCCACCAAGCTCGAGTACAGCATCTTCCTGATGGGCTTCGGCAACACCACCGGCGACTCCCCGCGCGGCATGACGGCCGTCCCGGCCACCTACAACACGACCACGGGCCTGGGTGCCAACAACCGCGGCCGCTATTCCAACCCCGAGTTCGACAAGCTGATCGTGGCGGCGGCCGCGGCCTCCGACGACGACAAGCGCGAAGCCCTGCTGCAGGAAGCCGCGCGCATCGCCTTCGCCAAGGACCACGCCATCATCCCGCTCTACTACCAGACCACCACCTGGGCACTCAAGAAAGGCCTGACCTACGAGGCGCGCATGGACGAGTACACCCTGGCCAACTACGTCAGGCCGGTGAAATAAGCGAAAAGGGAGCGGAGGGCACACCGTGGTCGTCTTTATCGTTCGGCGCCTCTTCCAGAGCGTCGTCCTCATCCTGGCGATGTCGCTGCTGGTGTTCCTGGGGGTCTACGCGATCGGCAACCCCGCCGACGTGCTGATCTCCCCGGACGCCACCGAGGCCGAGCGCGCGGACATCGTCCGCCACTTCGGCCTCGACAAGCCCCTCTACGCCCAGTACGGCCTATTCCTCGCCAACGCCGCCAAAGGCGACCTCGGGCGGTCGTTCAAGTACAACGAGCCGGCGCTCGGCCTCATCGCCGAGCGCGTGCCCGCCACGCTGGAGATCGCCTTCGCGGCCCTCTTCCTCACCATCCTCGTGGGCATACCCCTGGGCCTCCTCTGCGGCCTCAAGCCCGAAGCCCCCTGGAGCAAGATGATCATGGGCTTCTCCGCCTTCGGATTCTCCGTGCCCTCCTTCTGGCTGGGCCTGATGATGGTCATGGTGTTCTCCGTCTTCCTGGGATGGCTCCCCGCCTCCGGCAGAGGCCAGACAAGGGACCTCTTCGGCATCCCCTTCAGCTTCCTCACCCTGGACGGCCTCAGGCACATGCTGCTGCCCGCCTTCAATCTGGCCTGCTTCAAGCTCTCGCTCGTGATCCGCCTCACGCGGGCGGGCACCCAGGAAGTCGTCCGCAGCGACTACGTCAAGTACGCCAAGGCCAAAGGCCTCAGGCCCGCCCGCGTCATCTTCGTGCACGTGCTGAAAAACACCCTCCTGCCCATCGTCACCGTCCTGGGACTCGAATTCGGCAGGACCATCGCCTTCGCCACCGTCACCGAGACCGTCTTCGCCTGGCCCGGCATGGGCAAGCTCCTGATCGACAGCATCGGCGTCCTGGACCGCCCCGTCATCGTCGCCTACCTCATGATGATCGTCGTCATGTTCATCGCCATCAACCTGATCGTCGACCTCGTCTACACCGCCCTGGACCCCCGGGTGCGCCTGGAGGAACGCCAATGAGCCGCGCGCCCCGCCCCAAGGCCGCCGTGCCCTTCCGCGACCGCCCCTTCGGCAAGGCCCTGGCCGAGTACGCCGAGAGCCCCTCGGCCATCATCGCCGCCGTGATCGTGGCCGTCTTCGTCATCGCCGCCGCCGCGGCCAGCATCATCGCGCCGCAGGACCCCTACGACCTCGCCAAGCTCGACCTCCTGG
>JAJTBU010000392.1 GCA_021286735.1 bacterium | reverse complement strand
GCCGCCGCCTGGGCGGTCAGGTCGGTGGCGAAGCGCTCCAGGGGACCCGGCCGCGCCGACTTCTTGTCGTGGCCCTCGGCTTCCGGCTTGCCCTCGGCCTCCTCGAGGCCGAGTATCTCGTCGTCGGAGAGGTCGTCGATGCCGTGGGAGAGCACCTCGAGGAGCTGGAGCCGCTTGATGCCCAGCTTGCGCATGTAATACCCGGCGTAGGTGCGCTCCTCGTCGTAGAGGGAGACGATGAGGTCGGAGACCTCGACCTCGCTCTTGCCCGAGGCTTGGGACTGCATCACCGCGCGCTCGATCACGGCCTGGAACGAGGAGGTCTGCACCGGCTCGGCGCTGGTGCGCACCACGGGCACTTTCTGCTCGAAGTAGGCTTCGAGCCCGCGCTTGAGCTGCTCGATGTCGGCTTCGCAGCCCTCGAGCACCAGGCGGATCTTCTCGAACGAGATCCCCGCGTAGAGCAGGTGTTCCGGCGTGAGGTACTCGTGGTTGCGAACCTTCGCCTCGTTGTAGGCCGCGTTGAAAATGGCCTGGACTTCCTGGCTTACCTTCATATGTTAAACTTTCTCCATCGTGCAGCGCAGGGGGAAACCCATCTGGTGGGCCAGCGAATGCACTTGATTGATCTTCGTCGCGGCGATGTCGTAGCTGTAGACGCCGACGACGCCCCTGCCTTTCCTGTGCACGTCGATCATGATCTTCGTCGCTTCCGGCAGCGACTTGTGAAAAATCGTCATCAGCACCGAGATGACGAATTCCATCGTGGTGAAATCGTCGTTCAGGAGGACCACCCTGAATTCCTCGGGCTCCCGCGGTTCCGATAGCTGTTCCTCGCCGGCGACGACCTGGCTTTCGTTCGATAGTTGTCCGCTCATGCTGATCATAAAATATCCACAGAATATACTTATAAACAAGCTATTCGGGAATAGAGGACCCGACTTTGCCGCGGCGAGTCGGCGAAGGGAGGCGCCGGGGGAGGCGCCGGAGCCGCGGGGCTCGCTTGACAGCGCGGGCCGCTCCGTAGGATATTTCAGTGAACGCGATGATGGAGACGAGTACCCGGCATCACCGCGTCGCGAGAGAGGAACCCCCGGCGCTTTGCGGCGCCAGGCTGGAAGGGGTCCGTCGCGGCGCCGGGGAAAACCACTCCGAAGCGGCTCCGGTGAAAGCGCGGGCCTTTGGCGCGGCGCGAGTATTCGAAGACGGCGGCCTTCCGTAAAAGGCGTCGAGAGCGGCCCCCGTCGAGGGGTGCCGAAGTAAGGTGGCACCGCGGATCACCGTGAGCCCGATGGCCGGACGAGCCCGACGCGAGAGCGTCGCGGGCGAGCGCCGGAACCAGCGTAGGCCCCCGGGCGATTCGTCCTTACGCGAAGCGCGGCTTCCGTGGGGGCGATTGCGCCCGGGGGCCTCGTCGTATTCGGACAGTCGCGGCGGAGCCCACGCCAGGAGCCGGCCGCGAAAAGGAGCTATGCGTATGGCGAACGATGTCAACCTTGTGCGGCATTCGGCCGCTCATGTCATGGCGGAGGCCGTCCTCCACCTCTATCCCGGCGCCAAGTTCGGGATCGGCCCCGCCATCGACGAGGGCTTCTACTACGATTTCCTCCTGCCCGCGCCCATCGCCAACGACGACCTGCCCGCCATCGAGAAGGAGATGCGCAGGATCATCTCCGGCGGTCACGCTTTCACGCGCCGCGAGGTCTCCAAGGAAGAGGCGAAACAGCTCTTCGCCGACCAGCCCTTCAAGCTCGAGCTGATCGACGAGCTGGAGGACGGCACGATCT
>JAJTBU010000391.1 GCA_021286735.1 bacterium | reverse complement strand
ATCGCCGCGAGCGACGAGTCCATATGCACATCCTGGTTGCGGGACGTCGCCGCCCTCGATCCTTCCGCCGACGAAATCAGTCGACGCGAAGCGGTCGCCTGGCTGATAGAAACGTTGCACGGGACTTGGAACATCATCAAGCACGGTCTGTTCGTAAATGACTGCGTGTACAACGACTGTTCGACCTTCCCGGTTGGTTACGAGCAGGCCTTGTGGCTCACGATCGAAAAGAATTCCCTGCAGGACTGGCTGCCCGAAAAAGCGGGAGCGTACGATGCGACCGAAAGAAATATAGTGTCAATCATCGCGGAAAAGAACGAAGCATTCGATCTCGCGGCCGCGCTCGCCGGAGAAGTCGACAAATGCGAAAACGCGGCGTTCAAGCCCGAGTTCCTCGGGTATCTCCGCAGATATTTTTCCGCGAACGTTCTCTATATCAAAGGTTTCAGGGTGCACGCGACGCTCTTCGCCGTCCTTCGCTTCGCGCTGGAAAATAAATCCGCCGATACGCCTCTAGGTGCCGTAAAGGTATCGGAGGCTTTGGCGAAGGCTTTTGAGGAGATCGATGCGGTGATCTCTGAGTATCGACGTTTCTACGCCGAGACGGATCTTCCTCACAGCTTCTACCAGCTGCTGAACGCCGACAAGCTGGAATGCTTCAGGAACGATGCGCGGCGCCTCGCGATGGCGAGGCTTGGGTGGATGCCGAGATGATCCCGTTCCGGGGGCTCGAACTCCATGGGAAGGCATTCTGGAGCCATCGCTCCATAGGACAAGCGCTGGAAACAGTCTTGCGCTACGGCTTGAACGCCCTCATCCTGCACGAATCGGACTTTACGACGGAATTTCTCTATCCACGACCCTTATTCGATCCGGACGCCACCTGGGAAGGGGCTCCCGTCCGCCGCGGAGAAAATGCGCTCCAGAACAATCAGGCCTACATGAGGGACATCCTGAAAAAGGCCCGCAGGGCCGGCGTCGAGGTGTGGATAGAAAATGTTGAACTCACCTTCCCGGACGAATTGCTGGAGCGCAAGCCGGAGCTGCTTGTCGACGGCAAAGTATGTCCGACTCATCCGTACTGGGTTGAGTTTCTTCGCGAAAAATACCTGGACCTCGCAAAGACTTATCCTGGCATCCGCGGCCTCATCGTGAGCGCCGGTTCGCCCGAGGGCAGGGCCGCCCTCTCACAGAAGAAATGCGGCTGTCCTCGCTGTTCCGCCACTTCGCTCGCATCCTGGTACGAAGACTTGCTCTCGGCGATTCATGGAGCGCTCGCAAGCCAAGAAATGGGTATGGCCGTCCGCGAATTCTCCTATACCGCAAATCACCAGGAGGCGATCGCGGAGGCGATGGCAAGGCTGCCGGATGATCTGATTTCCTGCGTGAAGGTGACGCCGCACGATTTTTATCCTACATTCCCGGATAACCCGCTCATCGCGAAAGAATCCAGGAACGCCCGATGGATCGAATACGACACCATGGGGCAATTCTATGGATGGGGAGCGTTTCCATGCCTGATGGGAGCCGATATCGAACGACGGCTCGTCCATGCCGGCAGGCACGGTGTCGAGGGCGTCGTGCTGCGCGTGGAGTGGGAACGCGTGAACGACTGGTGGTCGCTTGATACCCCGAACCGCATGAATCTTCACGCCGCGGCAGCCGCGGCGCGCGGCTCGCCCATGGCAGCCGCCGCACTTTTCTCCGATTGGCTCGATGAAGAATCTATCGACATCGCTTCCGAAACCACGGCGCTCGTTCCGGCTTTCCTGGAGGACACCTGGAACATCATGAG
>JAJTBU010000390.1 GCA_021286735.1 bacterium | reverse complement strand
CCGCGTTCCGGCACTTCAGGATGGGCAGGCCATTGCAGGCTATCGTCGAGGTGGCGTTCGTCACCGGGGTGAGGGCCCCGATCACGCCGATAGGCTTGGCTATCTTCAGGAGTCCCTTCTCCTTGTTCTCCTCGATGACGCCCACCGTCTTCAGCCCGCACAAGTCGCGGAGCGTGCCCAGGGTTTTCTTCTGGTGCTTGCCCAGCTTGTCCTCGTAGACGCCCATCTCCGTTTCGTCGACTGCCAGGCGGGCGCAGGCCTTGGCGTGCTCGAGCTGGTAGACCTCCCAGCCCACGGCCGCCACCATCTCGTCCACCCGTTCCTGAGACCAGAACTCTATCTTTTCCTGGGCGGCGCGCGCCCTGTCCACAAGATCCTTTATTTCATCGGACATATGCGTTTTCTCCTAGGCCTTGCCGGGCTTTTCGGCGTTCGCGAGCTTGTCCGGGCTGAGCGTCCTGTAATAGCTGCCGCATAGATGCTTGGGATTGATGGCGTCCCTCACCTTGTACTGGTAGGCGGTGACGAGGGGCTGGGCCAGCTTTATGTACATCGCGTCGTGCTCCTCCTGGGAGAAGCCGTGGCCGTCGGGTTTCCTCAAGTCCTGGTTCCAGTGCCCCATGTCGACGCCGAGCTTCTTTTCGTTCATCCAGCGCTGCGTGTCGTTGAAGAAATCCGCCGTGCCCTTGATGGACGCCTTGTCGTAGGCGTCGAAGTTCACGAAGAACTCCCAGCCGGTGACGCCGCCGCCGCCGATGATGCAGACCGATCCCATGTCGGAGTCGCCGCCGGTGGCCGCGATGTAGGGCGTCTCCACTTCCCACTTGCGCTTGAGGGCGGATGCTTCCTCCATGAGCTTGGAGCTCACGAAGAGGTTGCCCGAGAGGCCGAAGTTGCCTTCATAGGCGCCGCACATCACGTAGTTGAGGTTCTTGTGGCCGAGCCTGATGAGGTAGAGGAGGACGTAATCCATCATCTCCTTGTCCATCATGAAGACGTTCTTCCATCCGCCGGAGAGCTCGAGCACCTTGTCGAGGGCGGCTTCCTTGTACTCCATGTCCCGCTTCGAGGTGCCGGCGAGGATGACTTGGATCTCGATCTTCATGTCCTCGTTGATCTTCTGGAGCTCGGGGTCGGCGAGGAGTTCGGGCAGGTCGCCCAGCTGCCTGTCGGGATCGGTGATGATCTTGAGCATGGCCGTCTTCAGGTCGCGGCCGAACATGTTGAACTGCCGGTGGCCGAGGAAGAGGAGGTCGTTTTCATGGATGAGGGCGACGCCCTTGGCATAGTCCTCCCAGGTCTTGAAGCAGAGCGTGTAGGCCTTGAAGTTGTCGGGGAGGTCGGCCTTGTAGGCGGGAATCGTGCCCCTCGACGGAAGGGAGGTCGGGCCCGGCCAGGGATGGAGGCGGATCGCCATCCGCGGGTGCTCGGGCCGGGGCCCTCGCCGCAGAACCAGCCCGCGCCCGCGCCGAGGGAGCCCGTTCTCAGGCCTTCGCCGTCGGGGAGGACCCATTCGGCGCCGAGCATGTTCTCGCTGGCGCAGCCCATGGAGATGGAGGTGGGGCCGAAGCCCACCCAACCGGCCGTGCTCGCGAGGGGAGAGGAGGAGCAGCCGACGCCGGGGACGTTGAGGGTCAGCCCGACCTTCATGGCCTCGGCCTGGACCACCGCGCCGATGGCGTAGGGCTCGACGACGGCGAACATGTTCCTGTCGTCGATCTCGATCTTCCGCATCCTTCTCATGTCGAGCTGGATGGCGTAGTCGGAGTCGATGAAGCCCATCGCCGACCAGAAGGTTGAGGAA
>JAJTBU010000036.1 GCA_021286735.1 bacterium | reverse complement strand
CACTTCTGCAAATGCAGAGGCTTGGGATAGTAGATCGAATAGCCGATGTCCTTTTCCTTTAATCGCGCGGCGAGACTGTCGCGGCCATCGACAAGAATATTGTAGACATAGGATACCGGCTTGTTGCAGGCCGCCACGCGGGGGATCCGCACGCCGGGAAGACCGGAAAGCCGCTCCGTATAGTGTGCCGCATGGCGCGCGCGCGCGGCGATCGCTTCGTCCGTCGTCCGCAGCTTGACGCGCAGGATAGCCGCCTGCAGGGTGTCGAGGCGCGAATTGTAGCCAATATAATCATGTTGGTATTTGACCGAGCTTCCATGCACGCGGTAGCTCTTGAGTTTTTTGTACAGTTCTTCGTCATCGGTGACAGCGAGCCCCGCGTCGCCATAAGCCCCCAAAGTTTTGGTGGGAAAGAACGAATAGATTCCGATATCGCCCACCGTACCCGCCTTGCGCCAAGATCCGTCCACTAGACTTTCCATGCCCCAAGCTTCTGCGGCGTCCTCGAGCACTTTGAGGCCGTGCGATCGGGCCATGTCCATCACGCCCTGCAAGGGCGTGGCCTGCTGGAAAAGATGGACAGGGATGATGCCTTTTGTAGCTTTCGTCACCTTCTTGGCTGCATCGGCCAGGTCCATATTGAGAGTTTCCTCGTCCATGTCAACAAAGACGGGCTTGCCACCCAGACGAGCCACGCAGGAAGTGGAGGCGAAGAACGTGAATGTGGGGGTGAGCACTTCGGCCCCATCGCGGAAGCCTAGAATATCGGACCCAAGCACGAGAGCGTCGGAGCCCGATGCGAGCCCCACGGCGTATTTCGCGCCAAGCCAGGCCGCCGCCTCGCGCTCGAACTCGACCACTTCCCCGCCAAGTATGAAGTCGCCGCGCTCCATGACGTTCTGCACCGCGGCGTCAAAGTCCGCCTTGCGGGCGTGGTATTCGCGCGTCGAAGAATAGAAGGGTATGTGCATCGTTGAACTCCTTATGCCAATTCGCGCGCAATCTTTTCCGCGCAAGCCCCATCGCCATAGAGCGCAGGCCTATTAGCGGGAACCGTGGCAGCGCGAACCGCCTCAATGATTTTTTCAGTATCCGCGCCGGCGAGCGTATTCCAGCCCGAATCGACGAGCTCTACCCATTCAGTCGCATCGCGCAGCGTGATGCAGGGTTTGCCGAAGAAGAAAGCTTCTTTCTGCACTCCGCCCGAATCCGTAAGAACCAACTCGCACGTCGACTCAAGCGCGATCATATCCAAATATCCTACTGGATCGATTTGTCGCACGTGCTTGCCGAGGTGAACTCCGGATGCGGCCATGATTTTGCGGGTCCTTGGATGTACAGGAAATAATATCGTCCGATCGGATAAAGCTTCAATAGCATCGGCGATGCAGTGGAGTCTTGTCGGATCATCCGTATTTTCCGCTCTATGGATTGTCAGTAAGGAGAAGGGAACCCGTACAGAAAATCTCGCCGCGACGGATTCTGGGGCCGAAACGGCTTGCCGATAATACAATGAGGCTTCATACATGATATCGCCTACATTGGTCACCCGCTTTCGGTCGGCGGTTGGGGTTCCCGGTCCGGCCAGGTCGCGAATACCTTCTTCGTCGAGATTGGCGATGGCAGTTGCTGTGGGGCAAAAGAGCCATGTCGACAACTGGTCGGCCAGCCTGCGATTTTGTTCTTCCGGCATGGCCATCATATAGGATCGAAGACACGCTTCGACATGAGCCACGGGAATTTGCAGCTTGGAAGCGGCCAGAGCGCCGGCCAGTGTCGAGTTGGTATCGCCGTACACAAGAACGATGTCGGGTTTTCGTTCGAGCATTATCGCCTCGAGCAAAGCGAGCATTTCGCCCGTCATTTTGCCGTGACTTCCGGAACCTACCGCGAGATTGACATCGGGGGTCGGGATTCCCATTTCTCGGAAGAATACTTCGGACATATTATCGTCGTAATGCTGGCCAGTATGCACGAGGCATTCACGCAAGCCCAACCGTTCCCCATTCTCATTTAGATACCTGCTGAGAACAGCGGCTTTCACGAATTGAGGCCTTGCCCCGACGACGGTCAGGATCTCTTTCATGCGAAATAGCCTTCCATCTCGGCGGTCGAAAAATCGCAAGGCAGGTCGACCGGCAAGCCTGTTTTCTGAGACTTATAGATGGCTAGGATGATCTCGAGCGCCTTTTTCCCTTTTTCGCCCGATACCAACAGCTCGCTTCCCGTCTCGATCGAATCGAGGACATCGGCGAAGAGATCCGCGTGGCCATAGCCATATACGGAAGGCGGGTCCTTGTCGGAGGGATTGAGGACTCTGTCTTCGGTATCGCCGACCTCCGCCGCATCGGCGAACCGCCAGGTTTCGATCTTGTTGGTCGCCAATCCGCCGATCACCACCGTACCCTTGGTGCCGAAGAGAGAGAGCGTCTCGTTGAGGTTCGTCGGGTAGACATCGGCCGTACCTTCGACGATGCCCACGGCGCCCGAAGCGAACTCGATGATGGCCGCGCCGAAATCCTCGGCCTCGATGGGGCGCATGTACCGCCGCGTGGCGGCCTGCACGCGCACCGCGTCCTCGCCCATCATCCACTGCAGGAGGTCGATGCCGTGGGTGCACTGGTTCATGAGGGTACCGCCGTCGAGTGCCCAGGTGCCCCGCCACGGCGCCTGCGAATAGTAGCCTTCGTTGCGGTTCCAACGGACCTGGATCATTCCATGGAGCATTTTTCCGAAGCGTCCAGCCTCGAGCGCCTCGCGGGCTCTCTGTACAGGGGCATTGAAACGGTTCTGGAAACAGAGGGCGAGCTTGCGGCCGTTCGCCTTCGCTGCGGCGATCATCGCGTCGGCGTCTTTGATGGACAAAGCCAGAGGCTTTTCGCAGATGACATGGGCGCCGGCGTTCAAGCAGTCGATCGCTATGCGGGGATGGTAGCCGGATTCGGTCGCGACGGTGACGATGTCGGGATGGATCTCCTCGAGCATCCGCCGGTAATCGGCGTAGACCGCAGGCGCTCGCGAGGCAACCGCGGGATCGGCGGCGCGAACGGCGATCATCGCGGAAAGGTATTCATTTGATTTCGCGTCGGCTCTATCCTCTTTGGGATCACAGACGGCGACCAGATGCATGCGGGCGGCGTTTTTCGCAAAAGCTTCTATGTGTTTGTGGCTTATGCGGCCACAACCGATGAGCGCAGTGTTCAGCATAATTGACCTTTTCAATACGCGATTAACTATTCACTTTGGCAACAATTTTAACGTGATTATAGCATATCTCCCTTGCAAAGGGAATAGAATAGAAAAAGTCAGCGAGGAGCCCTTAGCGCCTTCCTCCGCCTCCACGCGGCCCGAATGCGCACCAGCGGGTCACGAAGGCCGCTTGAACGCAGCCTATCGGCGAAAGACGCGAAAGCGACGAAGGCTTCCCCGCGGGCCCCACGCCCTTCGCGGAAGCGGAAGAGGTCCATGCTCCGGTCGCGCCATTTGTCCTTGTATTCCTCGTCGCCGATGGTGAAGTCGAGGCGCTCCAGCCCCTCCCTGCCGCACTGCTCGACGAACTCGCGAAGGAAGACCGCCCCGGGCGAATAGCGTTCGTAAGCGCCCGCGGCGAAGGCCGGCATCAGGTAGTACATGATCGGATCCGCGCGCAGCCCCCAGTGCAGGGCTATCGCGGTCTCATCGAGATACAGCGCGCTGATGTGGACTCCAAGATCGGAACGACGGGCGGCCGCCCGGTAAAATTCGGCGAAGGAGGGGTCGGCGAAATTGTCGATCGCCCCGATCGCCCGGTATCGTTCCCTCTTGAGGGCGATCATCCTGTCGGTCAGGTCGGCGCGGCCCGCCTCGTCCCCCGCCTCGGCGAATCGGAGCCGCCCCGCCTCCTCAAGCCGCTTCGCGGCGCGCCTCAAGTTGTAGCGCTCCTTCGAGGTGAAGCGATCGGCTAAAAAGCCTTCCATGTCGTCGGGAACGGCCGTCGAATGCGCCTTGTAGTGGAGAAGCCGAAAGCCCTTCCCGACGAGGGGGTTGGCACCCGAGGGGAAATCGGCGGGGTTTCGGTCGAGATCGATGATGTGGCAGCCTTTTCGGGCCGCGAGCCTTCGGATGGCCGCGAGGAGGTCGGCGGCCGAAAAGCTTCCGGCCGGGGCGACCAGGGCTCCGCAGTAATCGGAGACGCCTTCCCCAAGCCACGACAGGCGGCGGAGCCCCGTCTTGCGCGCGATTCCGAGCGGAAGCAGGGCCCTGCCCTTCCCGTCGGCGCGCTCGAGCAGCAAAATGGCCGGGGACCAGCCATGGGCGGCGCCAATGGTGCCGAACCAGGTTTCCAGCCAGGCATAGGTTTGGAAGGGATAGAAGTCGGCTTCCTTTTCCAGGGCGCGCCAGGCTTCGCAGGCGGAGGCGAAATCCGCAAATAGCGTCTCGGCGACGCCGACGGTTTTTCCGGCATCGCCGCGGATCGCACGGGCGCCCCGCGGACTGTTCAACGAAGCCTCCATCGATACTTCGCCCCGAGGCTCAGCTTGAGCAGCATCTTGGTGTTGCCGGCCACGGGTTCGTAGATCCAGATATTGGAGTCGGCGAGGGAAACCCCCGGAGAAGCCGCTACGGTCGGCGCCCTGAGTTCCATCGCGTCGAAGGCGACGCCGCCCAGCGCCGAAAATCCCACGGTCCATGCGTCGAAGCCGCGGGACGCCGAGAAGCCGACCATGAGGCGCTTCTCGAGCACGGCGTCATCCAGCCAGTGGGTGCCGTTCACGGGGTTGTCCAGGAAGTCGTGCCAGGGGTTGGCGGGGCTGTTGGCGCCCGCGAGGCGGAACTCCGCGTTCGCGGCGAGGTCGAAACCGGCGCTTTTCCCTCTCCAATCGGCCCGGACCGCGATGTTGTTCTCCCCATATTTATAGCCGATCATGTTGTCTTCGATGGCTATCGCCCCAGGCTGGAAGCCTGTGGTCTGCCAGTCGTAATCGAATCGGGTCTCCGGGTAGTAGGAGTAACCGTAGGAGCAGGCGATCTGCTCGGCGTTCGTGTCGGCGCCATTCATCTCGCTGGGCTCGAAGGTGTATTTCGTGGCGCCCGCGACATAGAGGCCAAAGGAGCCGGCGCTCGTCTCGAGCCTGCCCCCCAGGTTGAAGGCGGCCTGCCAGGGGTTCCAGACCGTGTCCGGGAAAAGGAAGTGGAGATTGAAGTCGTCGATGAGAACCTGCGCCAGAAGGCTGAAGGATCCCGGGCGGTCGAAGGTCCAGAAAAATCCCACAATGTCGTTCTCATCCCGCCCCGTGGCCCAGGGCCGGCCGCCGGTTGATTTTGCGTACTGGATGAAGTACTGGGGAAGGGGGTTGAGGAAATATTCGGGATCGAAGTTCTTGCCCGTGTAGACGGCGGCGTCCTGGAATCCAAAACGCATTTCGCCGACCCTGAAAGCATAGGTCTTGATGTTGGCGCCGCGCTCGGGGAAGCCCCCATTGAAGCTCCACGCAGGGGTATTCTGCGACGAATCGTGGTTGAGTTCGATCCAGCGGCTCTCGTAGCTGAAGAATCCGTCGTCCCAGGCGATGTCCATTATATTGGATGAGATGCCGTTGGAGTTCACGAACAGCGAATAGGGCGAATCGACGACATCGTAGTGCCTGAACCGGCCAGCCTTGAGGGAGAGCGGGCCGATTTTCGAGAAAATGCCGCCCTCTTCCATGAAAGCGTAAATGCCGAAAAATTCCCCGCCGGGGATGTCGGCCAATTCAGGCCCATATTTCTGGTTGGTGTCTCCCCTGAGTTTGCCCAAGAGTCCGAAGTATCCCGCGTCGATGCCGAAGGAGAGGCTGGCGTTGGGGCTGAAGCCGCGTTTCGTGATCTCCTCGCCGTAGGCGCCGGCCTCATAGACGGCCGTCCCGTCCACCTCCACCCACGGGGCGCTTTTCTCCTGCGCCGCCGGAGTCGCCGCCGCCATGAAGGACAGAATGAGGATCGCCGCCCCGCGGATCGCGAATCCGATGCTCCTATTGTTCAATTTGTTCTCCCTATATCGCGATTGAGAATAGGACATATATGCCAAAATCTCCAAAGCCGGGGAAACCGGCGATTCCCTGCATCCAAGGGGAAAGATCGAAACCCGCGCCCAGGCGCAGGGCGTCGCGGCGATCGGCATCGACGGTCATCGCGAGCTCAAGGCCCCCATCGCCGTGCAGGTTGTCGGAGATGAACAGCTCTCTCCCCGATGCCCGGAGAAGGAGAATCTCCGCGTAGGGCTTGAGGAAGAATTCAACGGAGCCGGCTTCCGACATGAAAAGGCGGCCGCGGGCGAAGAGGACCGGGAGTTCGCAGGAAGCGGATAGCCCAAGATCGCCGGAGAGCGATGCCGCGGCCTTGGGCGAGCGCAGGAGGCTCTTCCAACCGTCCTTTCCAAGGCCATCGTAACGGAGGCCGGCCCGGCCGGACAAGCCGGCTTTGTCTCCGAAACGGAGCGCGGCGGCGACCGATGCTCCGGCGGCGGCTGCTGCGGTACCATCTTCGGGCAGCCAAAAAGCCTCCATGCCGGCTCGCGCGGCGAGCCCTTCTGCCAGGGCGCCCCGATACTCTCGCCCTTCCAGCTCAAAGCTCGAGCGAAAAATGACGGATACGGGATAGTTGGGCAAAGCCCCCACCGCGCACCCGGTGGCGGCGGCCAGCCTAAATTGCCCTATCCCGGCGAGATCCGCTGGCGCTGTCGCGGCTTCAGCGATTAGCTCCGCGCGGGGATTCGCCGCGGCTTCACCCGCGAGCGCCCTGAGCGATACAGACCAGGGGAAAGGCAAAGCCCCCGCCAAGCCGCCGACCATGGCCGCGCGGCCGTTCCAGCCCGCCGATGCATCGTGGCTGACGACGCGCTCCACCGCCGCGCCCGCGGCAAAAAATGGCCCCGGCGCGCCCGGCTCAAAGAACGCATATCCGATGGCGGCTTGGATTCCGCCGAAGATGCCGTTGCCCGCGTAGCCTCCGTAGACCGAAGGGTCGATGGAAAAAATTCGGCTTTCCTGGCCAGGGCAAGCGTCTTCCACCGCGGCCGGGCCGGCGGCGATGGGGACATTCCCCCAGTCGGCGGCGGCCCGTCTGTTGCCCGCGAGCGAGGGGCTTTCGACGCGCCAAGCCAGGGTTTCCCTGTCGGTTTGAAGCGGCGGGAGCGCGTCGAGCGGAGACCAGGGGAAGAGCCCCGGGCTGATGGGCGCGAAAGGTTCGTCTTCGGCTGCCGCGCCGGCGCAGGAGAGGGCGGCCATGAAACAGCACGCCACAAATCGGATTATCGCGGTTTTTTTCAAAAATGCAGTCCTATTCCCAGCCACACTTCCAGTCCTCTGAGACTGAAGTCCCGTTTCAGGATGTAGTCCTTCACATCGTAGCCCAGGGACAGGCGGTAGGTGAACGCCCGGGCGTACTCGGGGAAGACGACAAAATCCATGCCCGCGCAGAGAATGGCATCGTCGATCGTCGGAAACTCAGCGTCTGGGTTGCGCCGGATGTACCCCGCGTCGACGAAGGGGATGATGAACACTTCCGCCTCGAAACGTTCGGCCCCGAAGAATTGGCCCTGGGCGAAGTTGATGGGAAACTCGATGTTCGCGACGGCGCCGACATCGCCGTATCGGGTTTCCTTTATTCCGCGGATATAATCCTCCCAATCGAAGGAGGAGCTTTCCCCGAGATAAGTCCATGTGCCGAACCAATACCCCAGAAGCCTGAAGTCGAAACCCAAAACGGGGCTGAAGGCGGCGAACGCGGTGATTTGGCCGCTGAGCGTCAGGTCGAAAGCATCGGTCGGGAGGGGCGCGATCAGGTGGTTCGCGTAGGACACGGAGAAGCTGGCGCTGGCTCCTTTCCTCATGTTTCGGATGAGGTCCACCCGTCCGAAGGAAACACTCGCCCCCAACGAGTAGCCGGCGTCCGTGTAGGCGCCGGCCTCGATGCCGTAGGTTCCGAAGATCCCGGCTGAGGGGGAGAGCGTGAGCGCGCCGAAATACGGCAGGTTCGCGAGCGGAACCGACGTAGAGATTCCAAGTCCGTTCGTCATATAGGGATAGTGTGAGGTGACGTATTGATCGTTGAGATAGGTATACGCGGAGAACGACCAATCGAGCCCCGCGTGGAAGCCAAAACCCGTCGAGAAGCCTCCAATCAGGGTGTGCCGCAGGTAATCGCGCTCGTACAGGTGGGAGAGGAGCGGGGTCAGGTACCACTTCTGTCCCAGCGCGCGAAACCGATAGGTAGAGGAGATGGAAACCGTTCCATTGGGGCTTATGCCGGTATCGGGCACATAGAGAAGGTCCTCCGCCACGGCGAGAGTCCAGCGAGCTTTCAAGACGTTGAAAAAAGCGGTGAAGTAGGCTGCCGCTTCCGCTTCGCCCGTCTGCGCATAGTAATCCAGGTTGAGGCTGAGGGGCTCCAGCGTGCCGAGGAAGTTGAAATCCTTGTAGCGGAGGGCGAGCGATATGCCGTCGGATGAGGAGTACTTGAGCAGTGGCACGGCGAGGGCCGACCAAGAGTTGAAGGTCGTCACGATGACGCGGACCGGGTGCGGCTCTTCTTCGCCCATGATTTCGAAGCCCACCGAGGATTTCTCCATGAAAACCCTGTTGTTGAGGATTTTCCGGTTGAGGGAGGCGATATAGTCCTGGAGAGCCTCCAGGCTGGGAAAAGGCTTCCCTACCTTGATATCGAGATATTCTTCGAGAAAGGGCTTAAGCGTGAGCCCGCTGATGCGGTAGTCGACTTCGGCTATGCGATAGAGCGGCGCCGGGTGGGCGGCGTCCTGGGCGGCTGCCGGCGGGATTGCGAGAAAGGCCATCAAGACAGAAAGCAGAATCATCACCGTACGATATCGCACTTTTATCACGCCGCTATTCCTATATGATGGTAAATTCCACCGCTGATTTAGATATGTTTTGCTAAATGGACCTAATTGTGGTGTTTCGGACCGTTTAGGACGAGGTTATTTTAGCCGAACAAAAGCTTCCTGTAAAGATTTTCGTAGGCGGCAGCCATGATCTCCGCGGAATAGCGCTCGGCCCAAGTCTGGCGCGCCGCTTCGCCCATTTTTTCCCGGAGCCCGGCATCCGCGGCCAGAAGCGAAAAAGCGTCCGCGATCTCAGCGACCTCGTTGGGCAGGGCGAACCCGCAGCGCGATCGACCGGCGGCATCCGCCTGAAGCATCTCGGGGACTCCTCCCGTCGCCGAGGCGACGATGGGCAATCCCGCGGCCATGGCTTCGAGCACGGCGAGAGGCATCCCCTCGTGGTCGGAGGGCAGGAAAAAGATATCGGCGTGGGCGAACAGAGCTGCGGCATCAGGGGCGGCCCCAAGGGCGTGGAAGTTGTCCGGATCGTCCGGCCGTGGCTGGCCGCCAATCCAGGCGACCTGAATGCAACCCCGAAGTCTTTGTGCTACCGAACGGGCGATATCGATCCGTTTCGGGCGCGCCTCCCTGGCCACGACGATGACGAGGGGCAAGGCCGATCTCCTTATTTCCTCCAAACCGCTTATCCGTTCAGCCGCCCCCCCGCCGGCGGGATGGCGGGAAGGATCTGGCACGCCATTGGGTATGTATTCGACGTCGTAGCCATCTTTCCCCATCGCCTCCGCGTCCCTGCTCGAGACCGCGACGATGGCTCCGCAGAGCGGGCGGAGCAACGCGTCGATGCCCAGCATCGTCCTGTTCTCGACGCGGATTTGGTCGTACCCGTGCATTGTGTACACGATGCGCCGCCTCGGGATGCCTGGCGCCAGCCGCCCCAGGGCGCCGGCCTTGGAGGTGTGGAGATGGACAATGTCGGGAGCCCATGAACGCTCAAGGGCGGCTATGGAATGGAGCGCCTTGAACTCCCGCCTCGGGCTGATGGCCCGAAGAAGATCGGGGAGGGGGAAGGCGGCCACCCTTTCGTCCATGCCCCGAAAAGCCTCCCAGGCTCCCTCCGGTCCGGCGGCCACGGCGGCGTCGTGCCCCGCGGCGGCCTGGGATTCGGCGAGAGTCCGCACGACGCTCTGCGCCCCGCCGAACTCCGATCGGGTGACGATATGGAGGATCCTCATGCATCGCTCCCTTGTCGGCCGGGCCCTCCGCGCGGATGGCCGCGCTCGGCGGGGCCAGGGACAAGGCCTTCAATCATTGACCGCAGCTCGCCCACCGTCTTTTCCCTGGAATGCAGGCGGCGGACTGTCCCGGCGTTCGACGCGGCGTACCCGGAGCGGAGCGCGAGAGCGGCGCCGACCGCGGCGTCATCGAGGCTCTCCAGCGGGAGCCTCGTGATGTGGTAATCATCCGCCAGGACCCTGTAGGCGTCCTGGACGTCCGAGCACAACACGGCGCAGCCCGAGGCGAGGGCCTCCAGCATGCTCACCGGAGTGGCGTCGCTGCGGGGGAAATGCAGGACTATATCGCACGCGGCATAGAGCGCGGGCATTTCGGCGTCGGCGAGCGGGCGCTCTAGATACTGGATGCGCTCGTTTCCGGCTCCGACGGCTTTGCAGCCCCGGACGTAGCCGCGGTCGGCCCCGGGCTGGAGCCGCACGAGCAGGTGGGTGTCCTCGTCCCGAACCTCGGCCACGAAGCGCTCAATTATTTCCTTGATCCTGTAGTTCGGCGCCGCCAGGCGATTGCTGAGGAGGAGGACCGCATCCGCGGGAATCCCCAACGCTTCACGAAGAGCGAGTCCGGCCCTCCGCTCCGGCTCCGGTGGACGGAAGAATCCAGTATCGATACCCCAAAAGATGAGCTGGGTCTTCCCGGCCGCGGCGGGAGACGCCGAAGCGATGGCGCGGAGGACCTCGTCCGAGTCGCAGGTGATGCGCGCGGCCCTGGCCAGGGCCGCGCGGCGGAGGGCGAGGCCCAAACCCCGCGAAGCAGGGAGGTCGACGAGGATATCGGAACCCCAGCAGGTGAGGATGCATGGCCTCGACAGAAGAAGCATCAGGGCGGCGTAGCGCGCGGTGAGAAAATGGACGCAGACGAAATCGGGGTTCTCTTTTCGGATGAGGAAGATATCCGCGAGGAAGGAGCGGAGTTTCCCCCAGGGCGATCCGATCATGGCGCTCCGGCTTATGAGCCTGCGGTAGGCGTAGTTGTCGGGAGATCGCCCTTCTCCATATCCCACGGTGACAACCTCGGTGCCCGCGGCTTCGAGGAAATTCACCCACCGGAAAACGTGGGGGGATCCGTGGTCGCCGAAAAGAACAGTCTTCACTCACCCTCTCCCGTTGACCCGCAGCGTCGCCACGTACTCGTCCCAGTTGCCGATGTCGTACCAGCTCTTTTCGCTGACGGGGAAAACGCCCACCTTGCCCCCCTCCTGTCTGACGCGATCGACAAGATCGGGGAATCCTATCGACTCGTCGTCGCCGATCAAGTCGAGCACCGATGGGTCGACGACATACATGCCCGTGTTTACCGAAATGGATTGGACGGGCTTCTCTTCGATCCGGTCGAGGACTCCCCCTTCCAGGAAATGCAGGACACCGTAGGGAATATCCATTGTCTTGAGGGCGGAGACGATGGTTATCTTGTCGCCGGTCTTTTCGTGATGGGCCAGCAGTTCTGCATAGTCCGCATCGACGAGAATGTCGCAGTTCGTGACGTAAAACGGCTCCTTCACCTTGCCGCGGAGGAGCCTGAGCGCGCCCGCCGTGCCGAGGGGCTTGTCCTCCGTCACCATCGCGAGGACCGCTTTCCCCAAGTCGACCGTGGAAAGGTAGTACTCTATCATCGCGGCCTTATAATTGACGCAGAGGAAAAACTCGTCGCAGCCGGAATCGGCGAAATTCGAGATGATACGCTCAAGGATGCTCTTGTCGCCGACCGGGATGAGCGGTTTGGGGATGACGTTCGTGAGAGGCTTCATTCGCAGACCGAGCCCGCCCGCCATGATGGCGACCGGCGCGCGCCGTTTGTCGGTCGGCTTGCGCACGCCGAAGAGGTCCTCCCACGCCACGACATCCGCGAGCGCGAAAGAATCCCCGACTAAAGGCATGTATTCGCAGCGGTTTTCCAGCATGAGTTCCCGGATCTTCTGCGGATCGTCGCCGACGCCGCAGTACAGGAAGTCTTTGCGGAGGATCTTGCCCGCGGGGGTGCTCATCGGAAGGCGGGCGAGGATTCCGCGCTGCACGTCGCCGATACTGAGCAAGCCGAGCAGATGGCCGTCATCGGTCACCAGGAGGAGCTTGGCTTCAGTCTCGTCCATCCTCTTGAGCGCCCCGATGAGTGTGCAATCCTTGCCAATCGATAAAGCGGAGATCCGTTCATGAGTCATTTCTCTTTTTCTCCTCTCCCGGCAAAGCCGGAGATGGCGCGCCGCGCTTTTTTAAGAGCGTCGGCCGCTACGCGTTTTAAAATCATCAAGCAAAGACGCCGTTTA
>JAJTBU010000035.1 GCA_021286735.1 bacterium | reverse complement strand
AGAGCTGGGGGCGAAGCTTGACGCCCTCCCCGGCGACGCGGCGGGCGCCGCTCCCGCCGCCGTGGAAAAGATCGAGAAGGCCCGCCTGATCGCCGCCGGCTCCGCCGAGGCGGTTTTCCCGCTCACGAGAATACTCTCCCTCCTGGATAGCGCCTCGCGGGAGCTGGAGGAAGCGGCGGGCCGCGGCGGCCCGACGGATGACGGGCGAGCCGGCCGGGCCGATGCCGCGGAGCGCTGCGCCGAAGCCGCCCGCCTCGTGCGCGGGATAGTGGCGGAGATCGGCCGGGAGCGGGCCGCTGCCATTCCTCTCGCCGGCCTGGACTCAGGCGGACTTCTTCCCTTCGAGCGCGAAGCCCTGCCGCAGCCGGGGCGGATCCTCCTCGCATTGGAGCCGGCCTTCGCCGCGCGCCTCGCCGAACTGCTGCGGCGCTTCGACCACGCAGTGGACATCGCCGAAACCTCCGGGGACATAGGCACGGCTTTCGGCTTCCCCGAAGCCGGCCGCAAGCCGACCGCGAACCCGCCCGACATCCTCATCGTAGACCTTTTTTCCTGCGGCTTCGCGGGATTCGAGCTCCAGGAAAAAATAAAGACGCTGGGCGGGGGCGTGGGCACCCGCGTCATCGTCGTCACGCCCTTCGGCGAGCCAAAGTGCGCCGCGCGAGCCATCCAGCTCGGCGCCGACGATTGCCTGGGCTGGGACGTGGAGCCCTCGGTCCTTCTGGCGCGGATCGAGTCGAGCCTCGAGCGCAGGCGCCTCAAGTTCCGGCGGCAGCTCTACCTCGCGGCGCTGAGCCGCGCTCGGGAATCCCTCGAGGAGGAGCTCAGGCGCGGGGCGGAATATGTCCGCTGCCTTCTGCCCGGGAAGATAACGGGCGAGGCGCTCTCGACGGATTGGCGCTTCATCCCCTCCGCCAGCCTGGGCGGCGATCTTTTCGGCTACCATCGCCTGCCCGACGGGAGAATGGCCCTCTTCATAATCGACGTGAGCGGCCACGGCGTGCAGTCGGCCCTCTACTCCGTGACGATCTTCGACGTGCTCCGCGGCGCGGGGCTCAAGGACGTGGACTTCGGCGATCCCGCCTCCGTCCTCAAGGGGCTCAACCACGCCTTCCGCATGGAAGAGCGCAACAATATGCTTTTCACCTTGTGGTACGGCGTCTGGGACGACAGGACCCGCGCGCTTTCCCACGCATCCGCGGGCAGCCCGCCCGCCGTCCTGGTGCTGCGCGGGGGCGGGGCCGTCGAGCTGAAGGCCGAGGGCATGGTCGGCGGCGCCGATTCCGAAGCCGAATACCGCCGGCTCGAGATCCAGGTGCCACGAGGTTCTCGGCTCTTCCTCTTCTCGGACGGCATCTACGAGTTCTTTGCCGCGGGTGGCGAGATGCTGGGGCTCGAGGCCTTCGTGCAGTTGCTCGAGCGCGCGGCCTCCTCTGCGGCGCCGGGCGAGTCGAGCGTGGGCGCCGTGATCGGCGAGGTTTCGGCGCTCTCCTCGAGCGAGCGATTCCAGGACGATCTCTCCCTGCTGGAGGTGCGCTTTGACTGAACTTGTATTGCCCAAGCCCGACGATTTTCACGCGCATTTCAGGCAGGGGGCGGCGATGGCCCTCTACGTGGCCAGAGAGGCCGCCTCGTTCGGCCGGGCCGTCGCCATGCCGAACACCCTGCCGCCGGTGGCCGACGCCGCGGGTGTCGCGGGATACCGGCGGGTGCTGGAGGCGGCGGTGCCGCGCGGGCTCGACTTCCAGCCCCTCATGACCTTCAAGCTCCTGCCCGGCATGGATGCGGCGACGGTGCGGGCCTGCGCGGCCGCCGGCGCCATCGCGGGCAAGTACTACCCGGCCGGGGCGACGACCAACGCCGCCGACGGGCCGAGGAATCCCGAGGAAGTCGCGGCGGCCCTCGGCGCCATGGAGGAGGCGGGCCTCGTCCTCTCGATCCACGGCGAGGCGCCCGACGCTCCCGCCTTCGATCGCGAGGCGCGTTTCCTGGATACGGTGGCCGCGATAATGGCGCGGTGGCCGAGGCTCAGGATCGCGCTCGAGCACCTTTCCTCCGCGGCGGCCGTCGATTTCGTGGCCTCGGGGCCGGAGCGCCTCGCTGCGACGATCACGGCGCACCACCTCCTCTTCACGGCGGACGACTTCCTTGGCGGCGGGCTCAACCCCCATCTCTTCTGCAAGCCGATCATAAAGTTCGCCGCGGACAGGGACGCGCTCAGGAAGGCGGCCTTCTCGGGATCGCCCAAGTTCTTCTTCGGCAGCGACACCGCGCCCCATCCGCGGGCGGCCAAGGAGAGCGGATCGGCCCCGGGCGGGATATACTCCGCGCCGACGGCCATCTCCGCGCTCGCGGGGCTCTTCGAGCGATCGGACGCCCTTCCCGCGCTCGAAGGTTTCGTCGCCGGGTTCGGGGCCCGCTTCTACGGCCTCGAGCCGCCCCGCGGCACCCTGCGCCTGAAGCGCGAGCCGTGGCGCGTCCCCGACGAGATAGACGGCGCCGTGCCGATGTGCGCCGGGACCGTTCTGGACTGGCGCCTCGCCTAAGAGGGCCGACTGAGTGCGCCGCGGCGGGACGCCGCGAGGCCTTCAGGGCGCCGCTAGCCGCCGATTCAAGCCGCCCGCTGAGCGCCGCGAGCCCAAGCTTGCCGCTGACTAGACCGCCGCGGCGTAGCGCTCCAGCGACGCCTCGATCAGGCGATGCCCCTCCCTGTTGGGGTGGATGCCGTCGGCGCAGATCAGGGCGCGGTAGTCGTCCTGGGCGAGGAAGTCGCTCCGTATGTCCAGGATGCGGACGCCCCGATCGGAGGCCACCTTCCGCACCGCGCGGTCGTAACCCTCGTGCCAGCGGAAAATGTGCCCGACATCGCCCAGCCAGGAGAGAATGGCGCCGCGATCGAGACCCGTCCGCGTTATCCAGTCGAAGTACCGGTCGGCCACGAGGGGTGGAAGGGTCATGGCAGCCGGCTCCACCCCCACGCTCCGCAGAGCGTCGATCGTCTCTCCGTAGAGCCGCGAAAAATCCCCGATCGGGGTCAGGGGCAGATGCTCGGTGTCCGGGGCGGCCGCGATGTTCGCCCACAGGTAGTCGCAGTCGTTGCCGCCGAACTCGAGGATGGCGAAGCCCTCGGGCGAAGGCTCGGCGCCCTCGCCGGCCGAGCCGTCCTTCGGCGCCGCGCCCCTCTGGGCGAAGCGCTTCACGATCTCCAGGCCCTTGGTTATGGTGCAGCCGAACCTGGCCTTGTTGAAAAGGTTCAGGCCGAGTTTCCTGGCCGCCATGGAGGCGAAGTTTTCCTTGATCGGCGCGTAGGACCCGCCTTCGTCGAGGACGATCCCCCGCGCAACCGAATCGCCGAAGAGATAGACGTTTCCGGATACCATCATTCGCCCTCCATTGTCTTATAAAGTAGTAATAAAAACCATATAATACGATATTCGATATAATATAAGGCAGCGGGCTTTGCGTCAATACTATTGAAACCATATATTGTGGTATTGATAACCATGTGATAGCATCGATGGCATGGAAAACGCGACACGCGAAGCATTGGGGCCCTATTTCGAGGCACTCGGGAAAAAAGCCCCCGCCGAGTGGGAACAGTTGCCCGACCTCGGCCTCTACCTCGACCAGGTGATCACCTTCCTCGAACGGCAGCTCGATTTCTTCAGGATGCCCGGCGACGAGGGGCAAATCACCTCGTCGATGATCAACAACTACGCCAAGTCCGGCCTCGTGCCGCGCACGGTCGGCAAGAAATACGGACAGGAGCACCTCGCGCTCCTGCTATCGGTCTTCGCGCTCAAGCGAGTGCTGTCGGTGCAGGACATGGCGGCCCTCCTGGGCAGCTTGGGCGGGGCCGACGAGACGAAGAAATTCTATGGACGGTTCAGGGAGAGCATGAGGCGCGCGGCCGAGTCGACGTCGCGGGCGGTGGGCGATGCCTTGCCCGGCCTCGCGGGCGAGGAGGCCCTGCCGGACGGCAAGGCCCTCCGCAGCCTGGCCCTCGAACTGGCCGCCGACGCGAGCATGCGCAGCCGGGCGGCCGAGCTTCTGCTCGCGCTGGCGATCTCGGGCGAGGCGGCCGCCCAGCCCGAAAAAACCAAGTCGCCCCCCAAGCCGAGAAGGGCGCCCAAGGGCGAGAAAGCCTAAAGTTCGACGATCCTCGAGGCGGTGATCTGCCTGGCGCCCGTCGCCGTGATCAGGACGTCGTCCTCCCAGCGGACGCCGCCGAAGCGCGGATCGTAGAGGCCGGGCTCGATGGTGACGATGTTGCCGGGGGCGAGGATGGCGCCGTTCTCCTGGCGGAGATTGATGCCGGGCGACTCGTGGGCTTCGAGGCCAACGCCGTGGCCGAGCGCGTGGGGCATCGCATAGCCGGCTTCCGCGAAGAAGGCGTCGACCGCCGCGGCCACGTCGCGAGCGGCCACGCCGGGACCGCAGGCGGCCACGCCGATGTCGTGCGCGCGCTTCACCAGGTCGATCATCGTACGCTGCTCGGGCGCCAGGGGGCCGCGCGCGAAGCTCATGGTCACATCCGTCGTGTAGCCGTCGACGACGATGCCGAAATCGAGGATCGACAGGCCCTGCGTGGCGAAGGGGCCGGAACCGTAGTTGGGAAAGGCGTGGATGCCGAAGCTGCGCCTCGGACCCGCCGCCAGGGTGTCGAAGCCTGTGCCCTCGGCTCCGGCGGCCCGCGCCTCGCGTTCGATGAAGAGCGCCACGTCGAGCTCGGTGGCGAGCCTCCCCGCCCTGACGCCCGCCTCGAGCTGGTCGATGAGGCGGTCGGTGAGGGCGCAGGCCCTCTCGTAGATGGCGAGTTCGCCAGAGTCTTTGACGGCGCGCATTCCGAGCACGGTGTCGTCGATGCCGCCCGCCTCGCAGACCAGGTCCCATTCCTCGAGGGCGGCGACATGGTCGACGAAGCGGGGATAGGGCGTGGCGGCGGGCATCTCGACCTTTTCCCCGCGCTTGACGCCGAGATCGGAGAGCACGGCGCGCATCGCGTCGGTTGAGCGGCGGCCGAAGTCCGTGTAGGAGAAAATCTTGTCGACGCTGGCCATCTTGTCGGCCATGTTCCGGTCCCAGGCCACGAGGGCCGAGGAGCCGTCGGCCCCGACGATCAGGAAGGCGTCGCCCGGATGGCCGCAGAGATAGCGCACCGAGGTGTCCCTCGTGCCCTCGAAATCCTCGAAGCGGGCCGCCGCGATGCCCCTGGCGCGCAGGGCTTCGGCTACCTTGGCGCGGCGCGTCCCGTATATGTCAAATTTTTCCGCATTATTGGTCGTTGCGTTCATGGCTGATCCTCCGCCGGAATTATCCGCGCAAATCCGCGCTCTGTCCAGCTCGGGCGCGCCCCTCCGATGCCGTCCCGCGCTCGCGGGAATAGCCGCGGCCCGCCCCATCCTGGGCGCCGGGCTTTTCAGAGCCTTAAGCCTTCGCTGCCATCTCCGCGAGGACGGCCCGCAGCACCTCGAGGCCCGCGTCGATCTCGGCGTCCGTGATCACCAGGGGAGGCAGGAGGCGCACGGTGTCCTCGCCCGCGGTCAGCGCCAGGAGCTTCCGAGCCCTGCAGGCGGCGACCACGTCGCCGGGAGCCACGGACACGGCGATGCCGATCATGAGGCCCATGCCCTTCACCGATTTCACGAGGGGATTCTTCCACGAGGCGACGGCCGCGCGGATCTTCTCGCCCTTGCGGTCCACCTCGGCCAGGAAGCCGGGCGCGGCGATCTCGGTCAGGACGACGTGGGCCGCCGCCGCCGCGAGGGGGTTGCCGCCGAAAGTCGTGCCGTGGTCGCCAGGCTGGAGGATATCGGCGCAGGGCCCCGACGCCAGGACCGCGCCCACGGGCACGCCGCCCGCGAGACCCTTGGCCACGCTGACCAAGTCGGGGCTCACCCCGAGCTTCTTGCTGGCGAGCAGGGCGCCGGGGCGCCCGATGCCCGACTGGACTTCGTCAGCCGCGAAGAGGATGTCGCGCTTCCTGCACAGTGCCTCGGCGGCGGCCAGGTACTTCGCGTCCAGCGGGTTCACGCCGCCCTCGCCCTGCACCGGCTCGAAGAGGAAGGCGCAGACCTTGTCGTCGAGGGCCGCGTCGAGGGCCGCGATATCGTTCGGCGCCACGTACACGAATCCCGGCGTGAAGGGGCCGAAGAAGGTGTGGAACTTGTCCTGGCCGGTCGCCGTCACCGTGGTGACGGTCCGCCCGTGGAAGGAGCCTTTCAGCGTCACGATCACGTTCTTGTCGGGCTTTTTCGAGGAGCCGTACTTGCGCGCGATCTTGATGAGTCCCTCGTTGGCCTCGGCGCCGGAGTTGCAGAAAAAGACCTTGTCGTAGCCCGTCATGGCGGTGATCTCCTCGGCCACGCGCGCCGAGATGTCCGTCATGAAGTAGTTCGAGACGTGGATCAATTTCGCGGCCTGGTCGGCGATGGCCGCCACCAGGGCGGGGTGGCCGTGCCCCAGCGAGTTGACGCCGATGCCCGCCGTGAAATCGATGTAGGCGGTTCCGTCGTTCGCGTAGAGGGTGGCTCCCTTCCCGTGGTCGAGCACGAGCCCCGTGCGCTTGTAGGTGTTCATGAATTTGTCGTTCATACGATCATCGTCCCCATGCCTCTGTCGCTGAAAAGCTCGATCAGGAGCGAGTGCGGCGACCGGCCGTCCAGAATATGCGTCGAGGTGGCGCCCAGCGAAAGCGCCTGAACGCAGCATTCAACCTTCGGAATCATGCCGCCCGAGACGACGCCCTGCCCGATCAGGGCGGGCACGTCCTCGCGCTTCAGCACCGATATCAGCGTAGCCACGTCGGCCACGTCCTTCAAGAGTCCCGGCACGTCCGTGAGGAGGATGAGCTTCTCCGCGCCGAGGGCGCCCGCCAGCTCGGCGGCCGCCGTGTCGGCGTTGATGTTGAAGTAGCCCGATTCGTCGTTCGGGCGCAGGGCTATCGTGGAGACCACGGGGATGTAGCCCGCGTCCAGCGCGCGGTGGATGATGTCGGGGTTGACCGCGGTTATGGCGCCCACCATGCCGAGGTCCACGCCGTTCTTCATGAGGCGCTCGGCGCGGAAGAGCCCGCCGTCGCCGCCGCAGATGCCCAGCGCGGAGCCGCCCTGGCGCTCGATGTGGGCGACGAGGTCCTTGTTGACCTTGCCCGAGAGCACCATCTGGACGATCTCCATGGTCTCGTCGTCGGTGTAGCGGATGCCGTCGACGAAGACGCGCTCCTTGCCGAGCTTTTTCAGCATGCGGTCGATCTCCGGCCCGCCCCCGTGGACGAGCACCGGCTTTATGCCCACCTGCTGCATCAGGATGAGGTCCTGGAGCACGGCGGCGCGCACGCCTTCATTGATCATCGCGGCGCCGCCGTACTTCACGACGAGTATCTTGCCCGCGAACGACTTGATATAGGGCATGGCCTGGATCAGGATATCGGCCCTAACGTTATCGGCTATCATAGTTTCCTCCCCCCTTCCGGGCGATCGGTAGTTGTCGGCCTTGGGCGCCTGAGCCCCGCGACGGGGCTCCCCGGCGGCCCATGCTAGGTCCGGTAGTCCCCATTGATCCTGACATACTCGTAGGTGAGGTCGCAGCCCCAGCAGGTGGCCTGCGCCTCGCCCTCGTTCAGGCTGACGTAGATCGTCACTTCCTGGTAGCTCAGGATCTTCTTCGCCTTCTCCTCGTTGAAGGGGAGGGGCACGCCTGCCTTGCAGACCTCGATGTAGCCCGAGGCGCTCTCGAAAGCGACGTCCACCTTGTTCGGGTCGAAGTCTTTCCTCGTGTAGCCGAGGGCGCAGAGGATGCGGCCCCAGTTGGCGTCGGCGCCGAAGATGGCCGTCTTGACGAGGCTGGAGCAGATGACGCCCTTGGCGAGCTGCTCGGCCTTCTCCTCGTCGCTCGCGCCCTCCACCGTGCACTCGATGAGCTTGGTGGCGCCCTCGCCGTCGCGGGCTATCATGCGCGCCAGCTGCGTGGACAGCCAGGCGAGCCCCTCGTAGAAGTCGCGGTACTCGGGGCCTTCCGCGTCGATCATCGCGTTGCCGGCCATGCCGTTCGCCAGGATCACCACCATGTCGTTGGTGGAGGTGTCCCCGTCCACGCTCACGCGGTTGAAGGTCTTCTTCACCACCGCCGAGAGGGCTTTCTGCAGCATCGCCGAACTTATGGCGCAGTCGGTGGTGATGAATCCCAGCATGGTGGCCATGTTGGGATGGATCATGCCCGAGCCCTTGGCCATGGCGCCGATGATCACCGGGGTGTCGCCCACTTCGATCTGGATCGTCACTTCCTTCTTGACCGTGTCGGTGGTCATGATGGCCTCGCGGGCGTCGATGTTGCCCGTCTTGGACAGGCCGGCGACGAGCTGGTCCATGCCCGCCTCGATCACGCTCACGTCCAGCTGCTGGCCGATGACGCCCGTGGAGGCGACGACCACGTCGCTGGCCTTGACCGGCAGCTTCTCGGCCACCAGGGCCGCCATGCGGCGCGCCGCGGCGACGCCCTGCTCGCCGGTGCAGGTGTTGGCGTTGCCAGAATTGACGATGATGGCCTGCGCCTTCCCGTCGGCCAGGTGCTCGCTCGTGACGACGAGGGGCTGGCCCTTCACCTGGTTGGTCGTGTAGACGGCGGCCGCGCTGCAGGGCTTTTCGGAGAGCACCAGCGCGAGGTCCTTCTTGTCCTTGTTCTTCCTGATGCCCACGTGGACGCCGGAAGCCGTGAATCCCTTAGCCGCGGTTACGCCGCCGCGAATCTGTACCATGCTTCGACCTCTCTTCATTCTATGCCGCGCCGGGCGCGGCGATCAGTTCAAAATCCTGCCCGCGTCCCTAGAACGCGGGGGGAACCATCGCAAGCCCTGCGGTCTCCTCGAGGCCGAGGGCGAGATTCATGTTCTGCACGGCCTGTCCCGCCGCGCCCTTAACCATATTATCGATCGTCGACACGACAATTGCTGTCTTTCCGTTCGAGGACAGGTGCACGGAGAGATCGCAGTAGTTGGAGAAGACGACATTCCGGTTGCTGGCCGTCGAGCCTTCAGGCAGCACGCGCACGAAGGGCTCGTCGGCGTAGAAGGAGGCGTAGAGCCCCCGCAGCTCCGCGGAGTCCATGGGCGTCTTGAGCCGAAAATAGATCGTGCTGACGATGCCGCGGTTCATCGGCGCCAGGTGCGGCGTGAAGACGCAGGAGACCGGCTCGCCGGCCATGGCGGAGAGGTAGCGGTCGATCTCAGGCTGGTGGCGGTGCGCGCCGACCTTGTAGGGCGAGATCGCGTCCGAGCAGTCGGGGAAGTGTGTCGTCTGGCTCGGCTCACGCCCGGCGCCCGTCACGCCCGAGGCCGAGTCGACCACGATGCTCTCGCAGTCGGCGAGCCCCTTCGCCAGGGCGGGGTAGAGGCCCAGCTCGGCCGAGGTAGGGTAGCAGCCCGGATTGCCGATGAGGCGCGCCTTGCGGATCTTCGCGCGGTTGAGCTCGGGCAGGCCGTACACCGCCTCGGCGTGCAGGGCGGGCCTGGCGTAGTCCTTGCCGTACCATTTCTTGAAGGTCGCCTCGTCGTCGCCGAAGCGGAAATCCGCCGAAATGTCGATGAAGAGGCCGCCCTTGGCCAGACAGCGTTCGGCGGCCTGGTCGGCGTGGCCATGCGGCAGGCAGGAGAAGAGCACCTGCGAGGCTTCGATGACTTCGTCGGCGTTCTTCAGGGTCATGGCAGCCTTGTCCTCGGCGCCGGCCCGCGGGCGGAAGAACGCGGGGTAGACCGCTTCGAGGGGCTTGCCCTCGAAGCTTACCGATGAAAGATGGAGCTTTTTCGGCTCCGGGTGGGAGAGAAGGATCCTGGCCAGCTCAGCCCCGGCGTAGCCGGAAGCGCCAAGAATGCCTATCTGCATCATCCGCATCCTCCTGGATACGGCGCCCGCCGCGGAAGACAGACTTCCCCGGCGATCCGCTATCGATAATTCCCCTTCGGTAAGGAGGGGCGCAATAATAATGTCGGTGGTGGTGGCAGGCGGCGGTCGACGCCTTACCTACGAACGGGGTAAAGACGCGGCGCGCGCGGCTCGAGCCCTGGGGTGAGAAGGGTAGGGAGATAGAGCGGATAAGAGCGTTTCATAAGCTCCTCCCAAGATGGAATAGGATGTATCAAAGTACAAATAGGCGAATGTGTCAATCGGTGCGATGCATAATTATTCACGATATGCAAAAAAAGTGGGACCGACTCGCGTCGGCATCAATTTTTCCTTGCCAGGAAGCGAGTTGCGAGATTAGGATGAGCTGTTGAAGTTTTGGCTTGCCGGATTCGAGAAGCGCTCCTATACTGTCGTGAGAGATGATTCAGTCCTTATTCAGTATCTCATGGAGGTGAGTGAATGGATTGGCAACTAATCATCGCGGTTTCCTCGCTGGCTTCGCTCTCCGCGCTGCTCTACTCGGGGCTCAAGGCGCGGCGGATCGGCTCGATTCCCGTAGAATCCGACATATTGGCGCGAATCTCTGGCTACATCGCCGACGGCGCCGCGGCCTTCCTGTCGCGCGAGTACGCGGTGATCGCGATCATCGTGCCCATCGTCGCCGCGCTGCTCGCCATCTTCAACGGCGGCATCCTCAAGCTGCAGGCGGGAGCCTTCGTCGCCGGCGCCGCCTGCTCGGCCCTCTCGGGCTGGTTCGGCATGAAGGTGGCCACCAAGGCGAACGCCAGGACGGCGCAGGCCGCCGGCAAGGGGATGGCTCAGGCTCTCGCGCTCGCCTTCGCGGGAGGCTCGGTCATGGGCATGACCGTGGTTGGCCTGGCCCTCCTGGGCGCCTCGGCCGTTGTCATGGCAACGGCGGCGATCGCCGGTGGCGACCTCGCGGCGCTCTCGACGGCCGTCCTGCCCGTGCTGTCGGGATTTTCCCTCGGCGCCTCGACGATCGCGCTCTTCGCCAGGGTGGGCGGAGGCATCTACACGAAGGCCGCCGACGTCGGCGCCGACCTCGTGGGCAAGGTCGAGGCCGGCATCCCGGAGGACGACCACCGCAACCCCGCCGTCATCGCGGATAACGTCGGCGACAATGTGGGCGACGTGGCGGGCATGGGGGCCGACCTCTTCGAATCCTACGCGGGCTCCCTCGTCGGCTGCGCCGTGCTCGGCATCGGCCTGGCCGGAAGCGACGGCCTGCGCATACGCCTGGCATTTTTCCCCTTCGCGGCGGCGGCGGTCGGCATCCTCACCTCGCTCGCGGGGACGCTTTTCGTGCGGATGAGGCCGGGAACCTCGCCGCAGAAAGCCTTGAACGCCGGTTCTTTCGGCGCATCCGGCCTGGCGGTCGTCCTTCTTTTCCCCGTCGCGCGGCTCATCCTGGGCGATGGCCGCTTCGGCGGGGCCGACGGCGCCGCCTATGGCTACTTGGGCGTCGCCCTCGCCGCCGTCATCGGCCTCGAAGCCCTGGGCGTCGGCCTGGGCACCGGCGCCCTGATCGGCATCATCACCGAATTCTTCACGGGCACGGACACCGCTCCCGTCAAGAGAATAACGAAGGCCTGCACGACGGGGCCGGCGACCGCCATCATCTCCGGCCTCGGCGTCGGCATGATGTCGACCATGCCGCCCATCCTCATCATCGGGGCCGCCATCGCGGGCAGCTTCGCCCTCGGCGGGCTCTACGGCATCGGCGTGGCCGGGCTGGGCATGCTGCTCACCCTCGGCATACAGCTCTCCGTGGACGCGTACGGCCCGATCGCCGACAACGCGGGCGGCCTGGCCGTCATGGCGGAGATGCCGCCAGAGACCCGCGGGATCACGGACTCCCTGGACGCGGTCGGCAACACCACCGCGGCGATCGGCAAGGGCTTCGCGATCGGCTCGGCCGCGCTCACCTCACTCATCCTCCTCGTCGCCTTCATCGAAGCGGCCGGCATCGAACTCGCCACGCTCTCGGTCACGAATCCCGCCGTGCTGATAGGCATGTTCATCGGCGCGATGGTCCCCTATCTCTTCTCGGCCCTCGCCATGGACGCGATAGGCGTGGCGGCCTTCGCCATGATCGAAGAGGTGAGGCGCCAGTTCCGCTCCAAGCCGGGCATCCTCCAGGGCACGGAAATTCCCGACTACACGCGCTGCGTCGACATCTCGACGCGCTCGGCGCTGCGGAGCATGGTCCTGCCCGGCGTCCTCGCCATCCTGGCTCCCGTCGCCGCGGGCTTCCTCGGCGGTCCCGGCGTCCTGGTGGGCCTTCTCGCCGGCTCGACGATTTCCGGTGTACTGCTCGCGATTTTCATGTCAAACTCTGGTGGAGCCTGGGATAACGCCAAGAAATTGATCGAGTCGCGGGACGTCGAAGGGAAGGGATCGAGCGCCCACATGGCGGCGGTCGTCGGCGACACGGTCGGCGATCCTTTCAAGGACACGGCCGGCCCCTCCCTCAACAT
>JAJTBU010000389.1 GCA_021286735.1 bacterium | reverse complement strand
TGTTGATCCTGCGGCCCGATTCCTTGTCGTTGCCCGTGTCGATCAGGAAAACGCCGCCCTCCCTTTCGACCAGGCCGATATTCGTCGGGCCGGGCAGGACCCAGGATCGCCCATCGAGGTTTATCAGTTCGGATGCAGGCATGTGTCGCCTCCCGGGGGGCGCCCTCGCAAGGACGTTGCGCGATTTACACCGCGACCTTCATCACCACTTTTCGGACCGCGACCTTCCCGTCCAGATCGAGGGCGGGCGCGTGCGCGTCCTGCGGAAAGAAAATGGCGAAGTTATCACTCGCGAGCCGCATCGTCGTCAGGCGCGGACCGTCGTAGAGGCCGAAGTCCTTGGCCTCGTCGAAGGCCCCGAGTTCCGTCGTGAGTGAGAGCGGCGCGCAGAAGCAGCGCTCCTCGCCCTCCAGGACCACCTGGATGTCGATGTATTTTCGGTGCGCCTCGAGCTTGCCCTCCTCGGGGCGCTTGGTCTCGTAGGTCATCACGTTGGCGAGCACGCGGTCGCCGTCCACCTGGTGGCTCCCGATGGCCAGGGCCGCAAGGTCGGTTTTCCGCAGGTAATCGATGGCGATATCCAGGCTTTTCGAGATGCCCCTGTAGCAGCCGAGGCTCTCGAGCTGGTCGAGTATCATGGAATGCTCCTTTTTCTATTTCGGTTCTATTTGAGCGCTTTGAGATAGTTCTGCGCCGAGACCTTCAGGTGTTCGCGCATCAGGCTCTCCGCCACGTCGCCCTCGCCCCTCCGCAGCACCTCGAGGAGGCGCCGGTGGTATTCCACGCCGCTCGTGTGCCCCTCGGCGGGGATCAGCGCCTCCCTGATCAGAGGAGTCAGCAGCCCCGTCATCGACTGGATGAAGGTCGCCAAGATCGGATTGCCCGAGTACTGGGCGATCAGGGCGTGGAACTTCAAATCGTAGGAAACGCGCTCGTCCGTGACGCGCTGGAACTCTATCATCTTCTCTATCGTATCGTCGAGGGCGGCGGCCTGTTCCGGGGAGAGGCCATTCTCCGCCGCCAGCCTGCAGGCGTGCGGCTCCAGGAGGAGGCGCATGTCGAAGACATGGTGGTAGTCGATGCAGTCCATCTGGATCATGCGCTGGATCACGTCGATGAGGTTCTGCGTGCCCGGCTTGCAGGTGTAGGTGCCGCCGCCCGTGTGCGATTCGATCAGCTGCCGCTCTTTCAGCAGCTTGAGGGCTTCGCGGATCACCGGCCGGCTCACGCCGAAATTGACGGCGAGCTCTTTCTCCGCGGGCAGCCTTTGCCCGGACTGCGGCGCGCTCTGTATGATGAACCGCTCGATCTTCGCGGCCACTTCCTCGTAGAGGTTCTTTTTCTTGACGCTATAGTCGATCTCTTCCATCGAGCCCCTCGTTTCATCGCGGCGCATGCGCGCCGCGCGGATGCGCCGCGCCGACGCCCAACGCTTCAGTATATACTACTAAGCCGCTAACGCCCAAGCAATTTCGGCACCCAGAGCACGACGTCGGGGATGTAGGTGACGACGAGTAGAACCACCACCTCGGCGAGGATCATGGGCGCGATCTCCCTGATTATCACTTTCATCTTCTCGCCGGAGATGCCCGTGACGATGAAGAGCAGCATGCCGTAGGGCGGCGTGCAGAGACCGATCATCGTGTTGAGCGTGAAGATGAGCCCGAAGTGGACCATGTCGATGCCCAGCTGACGGGCGATCGGGACGAGGATCGGCAGGAGCACGAGCTGGAGCACGGCCGAGTCCACGAACATGCCCAGGATGAAGAGGACAACATTGGTGAAGAGGAGGAAGGAAGCCCTCGTCGATGCGA
>JAJTBU010000388.1 GCA_021286735.1 bacterium | reverse complement strand
TGCGGGAATCGGCCACGAGCACGGCCGGCATCATTCTCGGCGCCCTGCCCGCGCTGGTGGCGATCCTGGGCGTCCTCACCCTCGGGGAGAAGACGACGAAGCTGCAGTCGCTGGGACTCGCGCTTTCGGTGGGCGGCGTCGCGATCGTGGTGCTCAGCGGGCCCGGGGCCCTGGCCGGCGAGGGCACCCTGAGGGGCGCGCTCTTCCTCATCGGATCGATGCTCAGCGCCGCCCTCTTCAACGTGCTTTCGCGCAAGGCCTCGCGGAGCTTCACCGACGTGGAGCGCACCTTCGCGATAATGTGGATCGGCGCGATCGCCTTCGGGCTCGTCGTCCTGGCGAAAGCCCTGTTCGGGAGCGCGGGCGGCGCAGGCTCGCCCGTCGAGCCTCTCCTGCCGCGGGTCCTCTCCGCGTGGCGCGCCGTCGCCTACCTCGGGATACTCTCCTCGATCGTCGCCTTTTTCTGCATGAACTGCACCCTGACGCGCCTCAAGGCCTCGCAGAGCGCAGTCTTCGCCAACCTGGTCACGGTGATCACCGTCGTCGCCGGAGTGACGCTGCGCGGCGAGCCCTTCGACCTTCCCCAGGCCCTGGGCGCCGTCGTGATCGTCGCCGGCGTGTGGATCGCCAACCGTCAGTCCGGGACGGGAAAGGCTTAGGCAGGGGCGCCCGGCGCTGACCTCGCCGAGCTTGGCGCGCATCCGCCGCCCGCCGCGGCCGACTAAGGCGGCGAAGGGTTGATCGCGGCGCCGCAGCGGCGCCGCCTAGTCGGAGGCTTGCCCGCCGGTCGAGCCGAAGGCTTTGAAAAAATTCGCCCTCAAGAGAGGCCCCGTTTCCTCGGGGCTTAAGCCTCTTATCCCGCCGATGGCCTCGGAAACCCGGACGATCGCGTCCGCCCCCGTCCAGGCTTGGCCGCGCGGCGGCTGCCAGGGCGCGTCAGTTTCCGCCAGGAGCCTGTCCGCCGGCAGCGCCGCGCAGCACTCGATCGCGTGGGCGCCGCCGCGGCGAAGGGGAGGCCCGAGGGAAAAGTACGCCTCGACGCCTTTGCGCAGGAAGGACTCGGCGTCGACGAGCCTGCCGGGCCAGCCGTGGAATATCACCGAGGGCAGCTTTCTCAGCCTCGGCGCGTAGCCCTGGAGGATGTCCGTGGCCTTCCGCGCGTGCACGAGAAGGGGCAGTCCCCGCCTCTCTGCCAAGGCGAGCTGGAATTCGAAAGCCCCGCGCTGCGCCCGCAGATTCTCGTCGTTCCTGACGCGCTCGGGGCGATCGCCGAAAAAGTCGAATCCCGCCTCGCCTATAAAGGCGATGCGACCGCCCGCGGCCAGCGCGCCGAGATAGTCGGCCGTATCCCAGCGGAGTCCCTGGGGATGGATGCCGAAGCCCGCCAAAGTGGGCGGCAGGCCCTTCCTGAGCGCTTCGGAGCGCTCGAACTCCGCGACATCGTGCGCGGCGGCGGCCCCCCGCCAGTCCGGGCCGGGGATTTTCGCGGCGAAGTCCGGATCGCGCGCTTCGAGATCGACCAGGTGAAGGTGGGCGTCGCTGTACACGCCGCCATTGTCGCCCCGGCGCGGTCCATGGTCAACGTCAAAAAAACGCATAAATCGACCAGCCTCTCTTGAAAAATAAAATGCCATGTATTATGTTATGTATAACAAAGTATTTTAAGGAGAAAGCCATGGAAGGAATCCTTGTGGACATGAAGCGCGCCATGCGGTCTGTCCAGGGAATGGCGCACGCGGTTTCCGGTGCGTTTCGCCCGGCCTTCGTCCCTGGAATCGGAGGAGGCGGCCATCGGCGTTCGTTCGGGGACGCATC
>JAJTBU010000387.1 GCA_021286735.1 bacterium | reverse complement strand
CGCCTTGTCGACGTTGTCGACGATCGTGATTCCCTGAGACTTGAAGAAGCCGATGATGCTCTTCTCGTTCTCGAGGTTGGTCTTGTCGCAGAAGTCCCTGGCCTTGTCGAGGGCGGCGAGCACCCACCCTTTCTGCTGGGCGGAGAGGGACTGCCACTTCTTCTCGTTGAAGGTCGGCCAGACCGAGTCGACGACGTGGTCGGTCAGCACGATGTACTTGGTCACTTCATAGAACTTGGCGCTCTTGTCTGTGGGGAGGGGGTTGTCCTGCGCGTCGATGACGCCGGTCTTGAGGCCCATGTAGACTTCGCCGAAGGCCATCGGGGTGGGATTGGCGCCCAGGGCCTTGCCCATGGCGATCCACGCGGGGCTGTTGGGCACGCGGAGCTTGACCGCTTTCATCTGTTCCGGCTTGGTGATGAGGCCGGCCTTCTCGGTGAGGTTGAGCTCGCGGGTGCCGAGGTAGAAGGCGGAAATCGGGCGGATGCCGAGCTTCTTGGTCACTTTTTCGAAGAGGCGCTGGCCGACAGGCCCGTTGAAGGTCTGGGTCATCTGCTTGTAGCTCTGGAAGGTGAAGGCGGCGCTGAACATGGACATCTCGGGCACGAATTGGGCGGTCCAGGCTGCGGCGGTGTAGACCATGTCGACCTTGCCCTGCATGACGGCGTCGAGGTCGGCGCCCTGGGCGAAGAGAGTCCCTGAGTCGTAGAGGTCGACTTTGATGTTGCCGCCGGAAATCTTCTCGACTTCCTGCTTGAACACTTTCATGGCTTCGGTGTGGGCGTCGCCGGGGACCGAGGCCGAGGTCCAGACGAGCTTGACGGGATTCGACTGGGCTCCCTGGGCGAAGGCCGCGCCGACGAGGACCGCGGCGATCAAGGCGAACGACAGAGCTTTTCTCAACATGATCTCCTCCTGGAATCTTGATTATCCATCGCACGTCCGGCGAAGCCGCCGGCGCGGGATTCACTGCTTCAGGCCGGCCGGTATCCCAGCCTCCGGGAAATTTCGGCCGCCGCGCGCACCACCTCCGGCGCGATCTCCAATATCCGCTCGCGGGTATTCCTCTCGGCCGGCCCCGAGAGGCTCAGCGAGGCCGCCACGTTGCCGTTGGCGTCGCGGATCGGGGCGCCCACGCAGCGGAGGTGCTCCTCGTGCTCCATATCGTCGACGGCGTAGCCCGAGGCCCTGATCCTGGCCACTTCGGCGAAGAGCTTCTCCTCGCTGTCGATCGTCGTGTCGGTGATGCGCTTCAAGCCCTTCTCACAGGCGATCCTGCGTATCTCGTCGTCCGGCTGGAAGGCCAGGATCGCCTTTCCGACCGCGGTGCAGTAGAGGGGCGCGCGTATTCCTATCACCGAGTAAGTGCGAAGCCGCCGCCTGGATTCGATGCAATCGACGTAGAGGACTTCATCGTTGTCGAGGACGGTCAGGTGGATTGTTTCGTCGAATTCCTGGTTGAGCCCGTGCAGGAAGGGAGCCGCGATCCTGCAGATATCCAGCTCGAGACTCGCTATGCTCCCGAGCTCCACGAGCTTGATGCCGAGGTGGAACTTGCCCGAGGCATCCTCCTTCTCGACCAGCTTTTCCGAACAGAGGGTTTCCAAAATACTGTGGACGCTGCTCTTGGGGAGGTCGAGCGCCCTGACTATCTCGGTGAGGCCGAGGTTGGGCGTGCCGGCCAGAAGGTAGAGGACTCGTATGGATTTCAGCACCGTATTGACCATTGGCGACCCTTTTTGTTCACATATAGGAACTACGTTCTTATTTAAGAACCAACGAATCGTAACCTGGCTTCCGGAATACGTCAAGGAAAA
>JAJTBU010000386.1 GCA_021286735.1 bacterium | reverse complement strand
GAGGCGGGCGAAGCGGTTTATGCCGTGGGTGTAGGTGCCCTCCAGCGAATTGCGCACCATCTCGAGCGCGACCTTCGCCGCGCGGGCGGGCGGGCAGCCGCGCCCCAGCAGGACGCCCTCGAGCGTCGCGCGCGCCTCTTCGGCCTTGATCTTCATCATTGGATTTCCTCCTTGAAGCCTCGATCGGTCTCGAGCCCGCGGGAACGGGACTCATCCTCGATAAAGGCCAGAAAGCGATCGGAATAGGCGTCCGCCTTTTTCTGGCCGACGCCCGAAATCTGCAGGAAATGGGCGAGGGTCGTCGGCCGGCGCGCCGCCAGATCGCGGAGCGTGACATCGGGAAAGATGAGATAGGCGGGCACGCCCTTTTCGTCGGCGACGCGCCTCCGCATGCCCCGGAGAGCCTCAAACAGGCCCTCGTCCCCGCCCTTCTCGGGCGCCGCCTCGATCTCCGCCCGCCTCCGCTTCCGCTGAATCTCCTTCCGCATGGTCAGGAGGGGCGTCGTCTGCCCCTTGAGCGCGAGCCGCCCCTCCTCGGTCACGGCGAGCACCCCGTAATCGCCCTCGCGCCGCAGGAACCCCTGGGCGACGAGCTGCTCGATCCAGTTCCGCACCGCGCGCTGCGGGCTCGACGAAAGGAGCCCCCAGGTGCTCAAGGCGTCGTGGCCCGACGCGACGATGCGCTCGTCATTCGAGCCCGTGAGCACCTTCGACACATAGTCGGCGCCGAAGCGCTCGCGCAGGCGTATGACGCAGGACAGGATCTTCTGCGCGGCGACGAGGGCGTCCGGCATGGCCGCCACCTCGCCTGAGCAGATGTCGCAGGCGCCGCAGCGATCGGCGCCGAGATCCTGCTCGAAATGCCGCAGGAGCGATTTGTGGCGGCACGAGGCGCCCGCGCAGTACGCGTACATCGCCTCGAGCTTCCGCCCCGCGATCGCCGCCTGCTCCGGCTCGAGGTTCTTGTTGATGAGACGCCAGGTCATGATATCGGCCGCGGAATAGAAAAGACAGCACTCGGCCTCGAGCCCGTCGCGGCCCGCCCGGCCGCTCTCCTGCTGGTAATGCTCCAGCGACTGCGGCATGCCGGCGTGGATCACGAACCGCACGTCAGGCTTGTCGATCCCCATGCCGAAGGCCACGGTCGCCACGATGATGTCCGTCCTGTCGTGGATGAAGGCTTCCTGGTTGGCCTTGCGCGTCGCGTCGTCCAGCCCGGCGTGGTACGGCAGGGCGCCGATGCCCCCGGCCGCGAGCTTCGCGCACATCTCCTCGACGGCGCGCCGGCTGATGCAGTAGACGATCCCCGACTCTCCCCTGTGCCGGGCGACGACGGCGGCCACCTGCGCCTGCAGGTTTCCGCGCTCCTCGGCGCGGTAGAAGAGGTTCGGCCGATCGAAGGAACCGACCAGGATCTCCGGATCGCGCAGCCGCAGCTGGGCGACGATAGCGTCGCGCACGCGGGCCGTCGCCGTCGCCGTGTAGGCGTGGAGGCCGACGCCCGGGAAAAAGTCCCGCAGCGCCCCGAGCTGGCCATATTCGGGCCTGAAGTCGTGGCCCCACATGCTGATGCAGTGCGCCTCGTCTATCGCGATCATGGAGAGCCGCTGCGCCTTCAGGAAGGCCGCGAACCCTCCCGAGACGAGGCGCTCCGGGGAGACGTAGAGTATCTTCACCCTCCCCTCGCCCACCCCGCGCATCGCGTCGCGGTTCTCCTCGGGCGACTGGCTCGAGTCGACGCGCGCAGCGCCGATGCCGCACTCCAGGAGCGCGTCGACCTGGTCCTTCATCAGCGAAATCAGCGGTGAAATCACCAGCC
>JAJTBU010000034.1 GCA_021286735.1 bacterium | reverse complement strand
GGAGTGCGGTTTCCCCGGAGATCGCGAGGAGAGCCCGCAGGCGGCTTCGCGCGTTTTGCTGTTCCATCGATGGACCTCCTGCGGCCACGGTCTGATGCGTGCATTCTAGCAGCGGCAGCATGCCGACGCAATTCTGCGCGGGGGAGCCGCGGCCAAACGCGTGCGCTGCCGCAGGGCTTCCGCGTCGCGCGCCTAATCCTGCCGGTGCCTGAGGTATTCCAGCGGCATGAGGAAGATCATCCGCGGGCCGGTAAATCGCATAACGTCCTTGATCCGCGCGCGACGCGGCGGGGAATAGCAGTGGACGCGGCATCTCCCGCAGGAGGGCTTCGACTCGCCGAAGCGGCAGGCGGACAGCCTGGCCTCGGCGTAGTCCGCGAGGGCGGCGCATTCAGCGCAGAGCCCCGACCCGCGCGCGCGGCCGTGCTTGCGCCGGCAATAATATCCGATCATGTACCGGACAATGCGCTTTTCCCTGTCGATCCTGTCTGTATTCGTCATCCGCGGCGAGCTTAGCAAAAAGGCGCGGGAGCGTCCATGAGGCGCGCCCAGGTCGCTTGCGCAAGGGCGCGAAGGCCGGCTATCCTGCCGCGAGGTTCCGAATGAAATTCACGCGATCCGTCATCTATTCCGACGCTCTCCTGGTGCTCACCGCCGCCATCTGGGGCTTCGCCTTCGTGGCGCAGCGGGTGGGCATGGACGACCTTGGCCCCTTCGCCTTCAACGCGGTCCGCTACGCGATCGGCGCCCTGGTCCTTCTGCCACTGATCAGGCAGCGGCGGAAGGCAGCCGCGGCGATGGCGGCGTCCGCCCAAGGGGCTGGGGCTGGCGCGGACGGTGCGGCCGCCGGTGCGGCCAAAGCGGCGGGCCCGCGCCGCTTCCTGCCTTTCGTCATCACCGGCTGCGTGATGTTCCTCGGGGCGACCCTGCAGCAGCTCGGCCTCGTCACGACGACGGCCGGGAACGCCGCCTTTGTCACCAGCCTCTACGTCGTCATCGTGCCCCTGCTGGGCTCGCTCTTCGGACGCAGGAACAGCCTCAAAAATTATCTGGCGGCCCTCGTGTCGGTGGCCGGGCTCTACATCATCACGGTGGGCGGCGGCTTCACGGTCGCGCCGGGCGATCTCCTCGTCCTGGCAGGTTCCTTTTTCTGGGCCGGCCACATCCTCGTGATAGACCATTTCGCGCCGAGAGTGGACTCCGTCGAGCTTTCGGCGGGGCAGTTCGCGGTCTGCGGCGCGTTGAGCCTCGCGGCCGCGCTCATCTTCGAGCCACAGCCCTTCGCCGGGATACTCTCGGCGGCCGTGCCCCTGCTGTACGGCGGCCTCTTCTCCTGCGGCGTGGCCTTCACGCTGCAGATCGTGGCCCAGCGGAGCGCGCCGCCCGCGCACGCCTCGATCCTCCTCGCCTTCGAGGGCCTCTTCGGGGCGCTTGGCGGCGTCCTCCTCCTCGGTGAACCCGCCACGCTCCGCCTGTTCGCGGGCGGCGGCCTCATGCTGGCCGCGGCGATCTTCTCCCAACTTCCCGACAGGAAAACCGCCGGCCGGCGCGCATGAATCGCCCAACGCGGCGGACGCGGCCAACGTCATGGGCGGCTTTCGTCTGCCTTCAGGGGCCAGGGCGCGGGGATCCTTTTCGGCGCGCGTTGGGCGCGCTCGGCGAAATTCCTCAATTATAACACAAAATGTAAAGATATTATTTTATAGATATATTGACGCCGATATATTTGCTTGATAGCCTCTTAGCTGATTGGAGTCCGCGCGCGGACCCCGGCTCCGCCATGGGCTGCGCGCAGTCTCGGACAACCGCAATTCCAGGTGCCCGGGAATCGATAAGGAGGAGCGCAAGCTATGGAAAAGAAAGAAAAGACGGGAATCAGCCGCAGGGAATTCCTGAAGTTGGCCGGAACCGGCGCGGCGGTCGTCGCCAGCGTGGCTCTCGTGCAGCCGGTCGCAGCCGAGGCGCTGTCGCCCGAGCCGGCTCAGCCGAAGCCGGCCCCCGCGAACCTGCCGGCCAAGTGGGACCTCGAAGCCGACGTCGTCGTGCTCGGCGCGGGCGCCGTGGGCCTCGTCGCCGCGGCCAGGGCGGCCAAGGCGGGCGCCTCGGTCCTCGTCCTCGACGCCAACTACGATATCGGCGGCCACGCGATCATCTCCGGCGGCAACGTGCCCCTCGGCGGCGGCACCAGCTTCCAGAAAAAGTACGGCATCGCCGACGACCCCGAGACGCTGTTCAAGGACCTCACGGACTGGTCCGTGGTGGAAGTGAGCGGCATGCCCGAGTACCGCTACAACGACCGCGGCGTCCAGCGCGCCCTGGCGGACAACGAGGCCAAGACCTTCGAGTTCCTGCTCGAGTGCGGCGCCCCCTTCCAGGACAAGGCTCCCGACAATTCGGGCGGCCACGCGGTCGGCATCTCCGCCAAGCGCGAGCACCACTGCGTGTGGACCAAGGGCCAGAGTTCGGAGAGCCCCGCCGCCGCCGGCGGCACCGCCCTGATGCGCGCCGTCGAGGACGCGGCCAGGAAGCTCGGCGTCAAGTTTCTGCTCAACTACCACATGAACACCATCTACCGCGAGCGCGTGAGCGACGGCCGCGTGGTCGGCGTCGAGGCCACCTACACCCCGACGATCCTTCCCGGCAGCCTGTCCCCGCTCAAGAGCTTCAGGGCCGACGGCAACATCGACCTCGACGTCAAGCAGGTCTTCGTCCGCGCCAAGAAAGCGGTCGTGATCGGCACCGGCGGCAGCACGGGCAACGTGAACTTCCGCAGGATGTTCGACCCCCGCCTCACCGAAGAAATGCCGCTCGCCGGCGGCGAGTATTCCCCGCAGGACGCCTCGGGCGAGCTCGCCGCGATGGCCATCGGCGCGACCCTCTGGGGCACCGCCAACCAGACCTTTGACCGCAACGGCGCCCTCCGCAAGCGGCCGATCATCGGCACCCGCACGAACTACGTCGGCTGGACCAAGACTTCGCCGATCTTCCCCAAGGTCAAGGCGACCGGCCTCAACGTGCGGTCCTGGCAGGATGCGATCATCGTCAACCAGGTGGGCAAGCGCTTCTACAACGAGATGGAGGACGGCTACCCGAACGGCACCACGGAAGGCTTCCTGAAGCCCTACGTCCAGGGCGACTGGCGCAACGCGCAGAAAGTCCAGTACAAGCCGATGAACTACCCCGACGCGGCGCTGGCCATGAACGAGGGCTCGACCGCCCCTGATTTTGGCGCCGGCCCCCAGTGGGCGATCTTCGACGCGGCGGCCGTGGATCGCGAGAAGTGGGTGATCAACGAAACCTCGGTCCACCCCGAGTATTTCTTCAGCGCGCCGACCCTGGCCGAGCTCGCGGCGAAGATCTCCGCCTGTCCCTACCAGAAGGTGGCGATGTCGGCCGCCAACCTGGAAGCGACGGTGGCAGCCTACAACAAGGCGGTCGACGCGGGCGCCGACGAGGAATTCGGCAAGCCGAAGCCCCAGTTCAAGCTCGACAAGGGACCCTTCTACGCCGCCTGGGCCACGATCACGGTGCACGACACCTACGCCGGCCTGCGCATCAACATGGCCTGCCAGGTCATGGACATGGACGGCGCGGTGATCCCCGGTCTGTACTGCGGCGGCGAGTCCGCGGCGGGATGCAGCCAGCACGGCCTGGCCCGCTGCCTCACCCAGGGCTACATCGCCGGCAATGCCGCCGCGAAGGAATCCGCGGTCTGACGCGCCGATAGGCAGGCTTTCCGAGGGCGGGTCCGGCGTCGCGCGACGCCGGACCCGCCCTCGGGAGCGGCCGCCATCTCAAGCGATACTTTTTTTGGAGAACCCGATGAGAATGCATTCCGGAGCGGCGCGCAAGGCGGCGATGATCGTCGCCATACTTATGGGAGCGCTGGTATTCTGCGCCTCTTCCTTCCTGCCGACCGAGCCCCTGGCCTTCGGCGGCAAAGCGAACGCATCGAGCGGACTGCCGCGGCGCGGCGCGCCGGGCGATTACCGTTCCGTGCTCGTGCAGGCCACGACCGGGACGACGGTTCCCGCCGACGCCACCAGCGCGCCGAGCGCCCAGGCCGGGCAGGCTGAAGCCTCGTCCGCCGAGGCGGTGTCGAGCGCGACCGTGGTGGAGGGTCCCAAGGACACGGCCTACTGCCTCAAGTGCCACGGACCCTTCGAAAAGCTCATCGACAAGACGAAGAACTACGTCACGCAGTTCGACGAGCACGTCAACCCGCACCAGTTCGTGCCGCACGATTCGAAATCCGTGCCCGACTGCGCCGAGTGCCACGCGGCCCATCCGATTCCTTTCAAGGCCGAGAGCGCCCCGGCGAGCCCCGAGCTGACCTACTGCTATTCCTGCCACCATACGCAGACCTTCGAGACCTGTTCGAAGTGCCACAACGAGTGAGCGATCGGCCGGGCGCGGAAGCCCGGCGCCGCCCGCGACAAAATATGTCGCGATGGAGAAACTGAATGATCGGAACCAACGAGCTGATCATCATCGCCCTGGTGGTGATGGTGCTCTTCGGCGCCAGCGCGATTCCCAAGTTCGCCCGCTCCCTGGGGCAGGCGAAAAAGGAGTTCGACCGCGGCTCCAAGGAAGAAAACGCCGCCGGCGAGGGCGCGAAATCGGGTGAAACCGACCGCGGCTAACCCCGGCTGGAAAATGGCAGATTCAAGCGAAGGGCCGCCCGGAAGGGCGGCCCTTTTCATCGCGCAGGGCGCGGCGCGTATCGCGAAGCCGGGCATAGGCGGGGGCGTTCTCAGGGTCCGGCGCAAATTCCTGGACCGTGGCGCCCCGCTCCGCCGCCGCCGCGGCTTCCTCGTAGCTTCCATAGAAGCCGAGGGTTTTAGCCGCCGAGATCCAGGCGCCCGCAGCGGTCGCCTCGCCGTGGCCAGCCTTGCGGACGGGCAATCCGTAGAGGTCGGCCTGGATGCGGTTGAAAAGCTCGAAGCGCGTGAGCCCGCCCGAGGCGTGGACGGAGCTGGCCTTTCCCGCCAGCGCCTCGACGAGCCCGAGGTTTTCCGCCATCTCGGCCGCGATGCCCTCGAGCAGGGCGCGCGCCATGTCGCCCCGCCTGGTCGCGAGGCTGAGGCCGTAGAAGAGGCCTTTTTCGGGGGCCTCCGCCGCGGCGCCCGCCCTGAAGCGCGGCAGGAAGGCGACGCCGTTCGCTCCCGGCGGGGAAGAAGCGGCGTCGGCGTTGACCGCGGCGAGGGTTTCGGCCGCCGAGCCTCCCGCCTCGGGGTAGAAGTTTTCGCCGAACCAGCGGTAGAGGACGCCCGAGGACGACATGCCCGCCTCGACGACGTAGGCGCCGGGGATCGCCGCCGCGTTGCAGAAGGCGCGCATCCCGGGATCGAAGGCCGGTCGGGCGCTGTAGCCGAGGATGTAGGAGCCCGTGCCGGTGTTCGCGACCACCCTGTCGGGGCCGGGGAGGCCGAGGCCAAGCGCGGCGCACTGCTGGTCGCCGCCCGCCGTGACCACGGGCGTCCCCGCTGCGAGCCCGGCGCGCGCGGCCAGGCCCGCTTCCAGGCCTCCTGCGACGCTGCCGGGTGGGACGAGGTCGCAGAGCATGGATCGCGGCACCCCGAAAAGCTCCATGAGGCCCTCGTCCCAGTCGAGTTTCTCCAGGTTGAGGAGGTTGGTCCGGCTCGCCAGGCTGTGGTCGGTGAGGAAGGCGCCCGTGAGCGCGCGGAGCACGAAGTCGTGGATGCCTACCATCTTCCACGCGCGCCCGAAGATGTTTGGTTCGTTGTCCTTGAGCCACTTCATCTTGCAGGCCGACATCACGGTGGTGACGCGCATGCCGCAGACGCCGTAGACCTCGGCGTTGCGCGGCGCGAGCCCGCGGCAGATGGCCTCGGTCCGCTGGTCCTGCCACATGATGGCGGGACGGAGCGGCGCGCCCTCCTTGTCGACAGGTATCACGGAGGAGCGCTGCGAGGTGAGCGCGATGCCCGCGACGGCGAGGCGCCGCGCGCGGGCTTCCCCGGCGCAGGCCGAGAGTATCCTTCCGAGGATGCCTTCCCATGTTGACGCGGCTTGTTCGACGCGGCCATCGGCATAGTAGGCGGGCGGGTTGTCCTCCCGCGCCAGGGCGAGCTGCCGGCCTTCGGCGTCGAAGAGGATCGCGCGCATGCTCGTGGTTCCGATATCGATCGTGATGATTCCGGGGGCTGTCAAGATTTTCGCTCCTCGAGGGGTCGGCTGTGCCAAGCATACGACGAGTTTGGATTATTATCAATATAAAATGAGTGAATTGCTCATTTGATCGTCTTTTCCTTTACAATTGATCGAAAGCCATGCTATGATGAATTCGTCTCCGGGAAGCGCACCGGCGGCGAAAGGAACAACGATGGCTTCGGGAAAAATAGTCGGCATACGCAGGGACAGGATCGTCGAACTCCTGAGCAGGAAAGGCAAGGTGAGCGTCGAGGAGCTGAGCGCCGAACTCGGCGTCTCCGAGGTGACCGTGCGGAGGGACCTCGCCCTTCTCCAGGAGAGCGGCATGCTCACGCGCCGGCACGGCGAGGCCCTGGTGCTGCCCTCGAGCCCCGAGATCCTGCCTGAAAAGGAACTCGCCGAAAAAGATGCCATCAACATGAACGAGAAGCGCCGCATCGCGGAAGCCGCCGCGGCCCTGGTGAGCGCCGACGACATCCTCTTCATGAACTCCGGCTCGACGATCCTCTGCCTGATGCGGGCCATACGCGGCCTGAGCCTGCGCATCATTACCAACAACGCGGCCGCCATCGACGAGCGGCTCGACCCCTCGATCGACCTGATGATGCTCGGCGGCGAGTACCGCGAGCAGTCGCGCTCCCTGGTGGGCGAATTCGCCCTGAACACGCTGCGCGACATCTGGAGCAGCCACACCTTCCTGGGCACCAACGGCGTGAGCCTCGAGCGGGGGCTTACGACCAGCGTCTACCAGGAGTGCAGCGTGAACCAAGCCATGATCCGCAACACGCACGGCAAGGTGATCGTCCTCGCCGATTCCTCCAAGATGGACAAGGTCGCCAACTTCGTCTCCACGCCCCTCTCGAGCGTCGACGTGATCGTGACCGACGACAAGTGCCCGCCGGCCTTCGCCCAGCGCCTCCGCGACGCGGGCATCGAGGTGATCATCGCGTGATCGATCGAATAGCTATTTGTTAAAAAACGATCATTTATAATGCATTATGATCATTTATAGTGATCATAATGATAAAAAAGTGTAAAATTTGAAAAATTGCTTCTTGCTAAATGCGCAATATGGCCTTATTCTTCGGATAAAGAGCAGTCGTCGGGACTTTTATATGATCGTATTGCTCGAATCGAGACTAGGATACCTTTTAGCAGGAGGCTTCGCATGAAAGGAACCAAGATCATCGCCCTGGTGCTTGGGTTGCTTCTCGCCATGTCGGCGTTCGCACAGGCGACCCAGACCTACAAGGTGGCATACATTCCCCAGAGCATCGGCCAGCCGAACACGAACGCCTGGCTCGAGGGCATGATGCGCGTTTTCCGCAAGTACCCCAATGTCAAGGTCCAGACCTTCGACCCCCAGCTCAAGGCCGAGCTGCAGGTCTCCTTCATGGACGACGTGATCAACCAGAAGTACGACGCGATCGTCCTCCAGGCCATGGACGCCGCTGCCCTCTCCGCCTCGGTCAAGGCGGCCGAATCCAAGGGCATCCCCGTCATAACGGTCAACCTCGCCACCCTGCAGAAACACACCGCCAGCGTCCAGATGGCCGATATCTCGGCCGGCTACCTGGTCGGCAAGGAGATGGGCAAGCAGATCGGCGGCAAGGGCAACGTCGTCATCATCCAGTCGCCCCCGGGAGCCATCCTCGGCGTCAACCGCGAGAAGGGATTCCGCCAGGCCATCGCCGAACTCTATCCGAACATCAAGATCGTCGGGGCGCAGAGCGCCGAGGGCTGGAAGAAAGAGATCGCCATCACCATCATGAACAGCTTCCTCCAGGCCAACAAGGAACTGAGCGGCGTCTTCGCCGTGAACGACAACATGGCCGAGGGCGCGATGATCGCCGCCGAGGCCGCGGGCAGGCTCTCCCAGATCAAGATCTGGGGCGCCAATGGCCAGAAGAGCACCCTGGCGCTGATCGAGCAGGGCAAGATCGCCGGCACCGCCTACAACAACTGCTTCGAGCAGGGCTCGCTCATCGCCAACATGGTCTACGAGCGCCTGACCAAGAAGCTCGGACCCTCGAAGGATCCCGAGACGAACATCATCCAAATTCCTCCATTCGCCGCGACGCTGGAAACCATCAAGCAGATCGACCTCGAGGATCGCTGGTAATCGCGCTCGAGCCGTTCGTGGCGTAGGCCGGCGCGCCGAGGCGCGCCGGCCTACGCCACCTTCCTTCCATTCCATTCCGTCCGGAGGTCAACCATGTCGCGACAGGCGGTACGCCGCATCATACTCCTCGCGCTCATGCTGCTCATCTGCCTGATGATCAGCAGGGTGAACCCGATCTTCTTCAGCGTCGGGAACATCATGAAGCTCTTCCAGGAGGCGGCGCAGACAGGCATCGTGGCCGTGGGCTTCACCCTCGTCCTGATCGCCGGCGGGATGGACATGTCCATAGGCGCGGTGATCGCCGTCACTTCGATGGTGTGCGTCAATTTCCTCACCTATACCAAGCTGCCGGTGGCGGTCTTTGTGCCGATCAGCCTTCTCGTGGGCGCCTTGACCGGCCTCTTCAATGGCTATTTCATCACCCGCTTCAAGCTGCCCGAGTTCATCGTCACCTTGGCGTCGAAGAGCATCCTCTCCGGCATCGCCCTGGTGATCGCCGTCAAGGATTCGATGGGATTCGTAAAAAACGTCTATATCCAGAATGAAACCTATATCTGGTTCGGTGGCCAGGCTTTCGGGCTTGTCTACCGAGCCACGATCGCCTTCGTGGTCCTGGGCGTGGCCACTCAGATCTTCATGAAGAAGACGCGGGCGGGCACCAACATCTACGCCACAGGCGCCAACGCCCAGGCGGCGAGCCTGTCGGGTATCAACACCACGCGGACGGTGATCGGCATCTACATGTTCTCGAGCATCTGCGCCTCGATCGCGGCCATTTTCATCTCTTCCAGGATGATGACCGCCATGCCCGAGCTGGGCATCGGCTCGGAGATGGACGTGATCGCCGCCGTCGTGATCGGCGGCACCTCCTTTTCCGGAGGCCAGGGCGACCTCTGGGGCACGATGCTCGGCGCCGTCTTCATGGCCCTGGTCAAGAACGTGATCCTCAAGATGGGCATATCGCCTTGGGTCCAGCCGATCGTGATCGGCGGGATCATCGTCATAACGGTCATCTTCGACGTATCGCAGAAGAAGCTGGCCGAGAAGCTCGCTACCAAGGCCAAGCTGCGCAAGCTCGCCCTCGAGGGCGGCCAGGCCGCCGCGTAGGAGGGGGCAGCATGAACGACAACAGTGCGGACGGCGGAATCCTCCTGGAGTGCAGGAGCGTCACGAAGTCCTACTCGGGCACGACCGTCCTGGACAAGGTGGACTTCTCGATCCGCCGGGGCGAGGTCCACGCCCTGGTGGGCGAGAACGGCGCGGGAAAATCGACTCTGGTCAAGCTGATCACGGGCGTGACGAACCGCGACTCGGGCGACATAGTCTTCGACGGCAAGACCGTTCCCCTCGAACACTCGCGGAAGCTCTCCCAGGAACTGGGCATCGCGGTCATCTATCAGGAGCTCAGCCTGATTCCCGGCATGACGGTCGCGCAGAATATCTTCCTCACAAAAGAGCCTCTTTTGGGCAAGACGCGGCTCATCGATTCCAAGAAGATGAACCGGATGGCGCAGGAGCTCATCGAAAAGTACGAGTTCCCCCTGAAGGCGACCGACTTTATCGACCGGATCAGCATCGCCCAGCGCCAGCTCGTCGAGATTCTCAAGGCGCTCTCGGGCCACGCCTCCCTCATGATCATGGACGAGCCTTCGAGCTCCCTGACCAAAACCGAGGTGGAGATGCTCTTCAGGATCATTCACAGCCTCAGGGCGGAAGGCATCAGCGTCCTCTACATCTCCCACCGCATGGAGGAGGTCTACGCTCTCTCCGACCGGGTGACGGTGCTCCGCGACGGCAAGCTCGTGTCGGTGCTCGATAAGGAGCGGATCAGCCCCGCCGAGATCATCAGGCTGATGATCGGCCACAAGCTCGAGGAAGCAGCCATCCACCACCAGCTGCCGCGCATCGAATCCGGCGTGGTGCTCGAGGTCGAGGGGCTCACTTCGGTCGGAAAGTTCCAGGATATCTCCTTTCTGCTCCACGAGGGCGAAGTTCTCGGCATCGGCGGACTGGTGGGCTCGGGCAGGACGGAACTCGTCCGCGCCCTCTACGGCATCGATCCCATCGACGCCGGCAAGATCACGTATTTCGGCAAGCCTTTCGCACCCTCGGTGCGCGCGTCGATCGCCGCGGGCATCGGCTTCATCCCCGAAGAACGGCGGCTCCAGGGCATCTTGGCCACCCAGTCCGTAACCAGGAATATCGGTATTCCCAACCTCGATCTCCTGGCCCCGCGGGGCGTCGTCCGCGTGAAGGCGGAGCAGGAGTATTCGCTAAGGGGCATCAAGCTGCTGAACGTTAAGCCGCCCAACCCCGACCAGCTGGTAGGCAACCTCTCCGGCGGCAACCAGCAGAAGGTGGTCCTGGCCAAGTGGCTGGTGCGCGATCTCAAGCTGATCTTCATCGACGAGCCGACGGTCGGCATCGACATCGGCGCCAAGGAGGAGATCTACGACCACGTGCGCAAGCTCGCCGGCATGGGCGTGTCGGTCATCCTGGTCTCCTCCGACCTGCCCGAGCTGACGCGGCTCTCCGACCGGGTGATCGTCCTGCGCAAGGGCAAGGTTTTCCACGAATTCAAGGAATGCATGCTCACCAGCGAGATGATACTCCGGGCGGCGTCCGGGATAACGGAGGGAAGCGATGAAAATTAAGCCGCTGACCCAGGATGTCCGCCTCCTCCTGGTCCTGTTGCCCCTCATGGCGGTGCTCTCCACCCTCTCGCCGCGCTTCCTCACCCTGGACAACCTCACCAACGTGGTCTGGTCGGTCTGCCTGATCGGCATCCTGGCCTCGGGCGCGATCTATCCGCGGATCACCGGGGGCATCGACCTGTCGCTCGGCTCCATGGCGGCGCTGTCGGGCATCGTGGTCGACATGTTCATGAACCGCTTTGGTTTCCACTGGATCCTGGCCATTGCTTTGACTTTGCTGATAGGAGCCCTCATCGGCCTGTTCAACGGCTTCATCGTCGCCAAGATAAAGGTGCCCGCCTTCGTCGTGACCATGGCCGCCAAGACCTACCTCTATGGCGTGGGACTGGTCGTGTCCCAGGGCGCCATGCTGGCGATACTCAAGCCCAAGCCCTTCATCGCGATCGGCACGGGCAGGTTCCTCGGGCTCCCCATCCCGATCTACATCATGTTCGCCCTGGCCCTGTCGAGCCAATTCATCCTGAAGCGCAGCGCCTTCGGGCGGAAGGTGATGGCGGTGGGCGCCAACGAGGTGGCGGCCAAGCTCTCGGGCGTCGACCCGGACAGTATCCGCCTGGCCGCCTACACCATCTCCGGCGTGACCTCCGCCATCGGCGGCGTGGTCCTGGCCTCGCTCACGCAGCAGGTATTCGCGGCCGCCGCCTCCGGCGTCGAGCTCGACGTGATGACGGCCCTGGTCATCGGGGGCACCAGCCCCATCGGCGGCAGGGGCTCGGTGGCGGGAGGCCTGATAGGCGCCATCATGGTCGCCTTCATCGTCAACGGCTTGAATCTCATGAACGTGCCGGCCTCGTTCCACCCGATCGTCACCGGCTCGGTCATCATCGTCGCCCTCCTCCTGAACGAGGGTTATCTCTCCCCTAAGAAGGGCGGGCTGAGTTCGGCGCGCCGCTGAGCGCCGCCGAACGCAGCGAATGCAAGCAGGGGCCGCGGGGCCATTGGTCCGTCGGACCGCAAAAGGAGCTTGAATATGGGCAAGATCGACACCATCACGAGGGAATCCTGGATCCTCGGCACCTTTCCCGAATGGGGGAGCTGGCTGAACGAGGAGATCGAGCGCGAGGACGTGAAGCCGGGCACATTCGCGATGTGGTGGCTGGGCTGCACGGGCATCTGGCTCAAGTCGCAGGGCGGCGCGAACATCTCCGTCGACTTCTGGGTCGGCACGGGCAAGAAGTCGATGAAGAACCCGAACATGACGCCAGGGCACCAGATGCAGCGCATGGCGGGCGTGCAGAAGCTCCAGCTGAACCTGCGCAACGCGATCTTCCCCCTCGATCCCTTCGCGATCCGCCAGATCGACGCGGTGCTGGCCACGCACAACCACAACGACCATATCGATGCGAACGTGGCGGCGGCGGTGATGAAGAACTGCCCCGCGGATGTGCCCTTCATCGGCCCCGAGGCCTGCGTCGAACTGTGGACCTCCTGGGGCGT
>JAJTBU010000385.1 GCA_021286735.1 bacterium | reverse complement strand
AGGAGCGTTACGATGTCGAAGATCAAGAACGAAGCGGCTATCCACGAGGACAAGATCGAGCTTGCCCGCGCGTGCATCGAGCACCGCGCTACCTGGATGGCGCTCACCTACGCCGAGATGGAGAAGGCTGGCGCGGACGCCGAGAAGATCACGCGCGCCGCGGTCAAGAAGTGCGGGAACATCCATGGGCTCCGCTTCCGCGAGCAGTGCAAGAATCCCGAGGACCTGACCGACTTCTGCGGCGTCTTCCTCGCCCCCGACGGCCGGAAGATGTTCGAGATGGACGTGTTCGGCGTCGACCGCGACAACGTCAAGGCCGAGTTCCTCTGCGATATCGCCATGGACGGCGACCGCGGGATAGCCGAGAGCATGGGCATCACCCTGGACTTGACCGACACGATCGCCAAGGGCTGCCCCAACTGCAAGCTTCATTTCCACAAATAAGTGGATTGAACATATTTAGGAGGTCATTATGGCTAGAGGTACATTCCGCCGCGCGATGATTCTCGGCGTCCTGATGGCAGCAGTTGCCGTCGCCGCCTTCGCCGCCGGCCCCGTCAAGACGTACAAGTTCGGCGTCATGGCGCCGATCACCGGCACGAACGCCGAGTACGGAAAGGGCTTCCAGATCGCGACCAAGATGGCCGCCGACGAGATCAACGCCAAGGGCGAGATCAAGATCGAGCTGGTCGTCAAGGATTCCAAGGGCGATCCCAAGGAAAGCGCCGACATCGCCCGCCAGTTCGGCGACGATGCCAGCATCATGGCGATCGTAGGCGACTTCTCCAGCTCTTCGTGCATGGCAGCCGCGCCGATCATCGACGAAGCGGGCCTCGTCCTGCTCTCCCCGACCGCGTCGAACCCCAACTACGCGTCGATGAGCAAGTTCGCCTTCTCTGTCATGGGCCGCCAGGACGGCGAGGCGCCGTTCTTCTCGACCTATCTGCTCAAGAAATTCGCCGGCGCCAAGAACATCGGCATCATCTGGATCAACTCCGACTGGGGCAAGTCCTCCCACGACAACCTGGTCAAGCAGGCGCAGAAAGACGGCCTCAACATCGTCGCCGACGTCAACTACATCGCCGACGAGAAGGACTTCAGCTCCAGCATCGCCAAGCTCCGCAAGGGCAAGCCCGACCACATCGTCATCCTGGACCAGGGCGCCGTTCCCACGATCATCAACCAGATCGCCCAGGCCGGCTGGAACGATGTCAAGATCACCACGCTCGGGCCCGGCACGTCCACCCAGATGCTCAAGCTCACCGGAAAGAACGCCGAGGGCCTCCTCCTGACCACGCCCTTCTTCTTCGACGAGAACGACGCCGGCGACATGGCCTGGTACAACACCTTCTACAAGAACGCCGGCTTCTATCCCACGGTCCACCCGGCCTGCGCCTACGACTGCGTCTACCTCCTCGCCGCGGCCATCAAGAATTCCGGCGACAAGGTCACGAGGGATTCGATCCGCGCCAACCTGCAGAACAACAAGAACTTCGTCGGCCTCACCGGCCCGATCGTGTTCAATCCCGACGGCGACATCTTCAGGAAGTACCTGATCGTCCAGGTCGAGAACGGCAAGTTCGTGAAGAAGACGAACTTCGACTTCGCCAAGTAATCAAAGCGCACAACGCTGAGCGGCCCGGCCCCCGAAAGGGCGGCGGGGCCGCTTCCCGCGCGCCGGATGGCGCGCAGGTCGGTCTTCGCATCAAGGAAACGACATGGATTATTATCTGTCACAACTGATAAACGGAATATGCCAAGGCTCGATCTACGCGCTGATGGCCATCGGCTATTCCGTCGTCGTGGGCGTCGTCGGATTGGTGACGTTCACGCACGGCGAAG
>JAJTBU010000384.1 GCA_021286735.1 bacterium | reverse complement strand
ATCGCCCCCATCACCCTCATCGACGCCCCCGACCTCGCCGTCAAGACCGCCGGCGAGGTGAAGAATTTCGACCCCGCCCTCCGCATCGATCCCAAAGAGGCGAAGAAGATGGACCGTTTCGCCCAGTTCTCCGTCTACGCCGCGATCGAGGCCCTCCAGGACGCGGGCCTGACCAAGGAAGCCCTCGATTCCGAGCGCACCGGCGTCTGCATCGGCACGGGACAGGGCGGGTCCCAGAGCATCGAGGAGGCCGGCGTCCGCCTCAACGAGCGCGGCCCCAGCCGCGTGCCTCCCCTCACCGTCGCCAAGGGCCTGGCCAACTTCGGCCCCGCCCAGGTCGCCCTCACGCTGAACATCACCGGCCCCTGCCAGTGCATCGTCACCGCCTGCGCGGCGGCCACCGACGCCATCGGCCAGGGCATGCGCCTCATCCGCGACGGCTACGCCGACATGATCTTCTCCGGCGGCTCCGAGGCCAGCGTGGTGCGCATGTGCATGGCCTCCTTCATCAACATTCAAGCCCTCTCCACGCGCAACGAGGAGCCGGAGAAGGCCTCCCGCCCCTTCGACCGCGACCGCGACGGCTTCGTCATGGCCGAGGGCGCGGGCATCCTCCTCCTGGAGGAGTACGAGCACGCGGTGGCCCGCGGCGCCAAGATCTACGCCGAGGTCGCCGGCTTCGGACAGACCTGCGACGCGCACCACGTCACCGCCCCCGATCCGGAGGGCAAGGGCGTCGCGCGGGCCATGCGGCTCGCCCTCGCCGACGCGGGGCTCGCGCCCGAGGACATCGACTACGTCAGCGCCCACGGCACGGCCACGCCCCTCAACGATCCGATCGAGACCAAGGCCATAAAGGCGGCCTTCGGCGACCACGCCTACAAGCTCAAGGTATCCAGCCTCAAGTCCATGACGGGGCACTGCATCGGCGCCGCGGGCGCCATCGAATCGATCGCGGCCATCCTCGGCATGAACGAGGATTACATCCCGCCGACGATCAATCTGGACAACCCCGACCCCGCCTGCGACCTGGATTACGTCCCGAATGTCGGCATCAAGATGCCGGTGCGCGCCTTCATCAAGAACTCCATGGGTTTCGGCGGACAGAACGCGGTCGTCGTCTTCAAGAAGGTCTGAGCCTCGACTCATGGCCGGCGCCGCCCCCCTCCCCGCGTCCCTGAAGGTCACGCCGGGCAACCCCATAGCCAAGGGGGCGACGCCGACAGCCGACGGCGTCAATTTCGCCATTTTCTCGCGCCACGCCACCCAGCTCTACCTCTGCCTCTATTCAGGCCCCCACGACGACGAGCCCGTTCACGAGATCGCCCTCGATCCGCGGCGGCACAAGACCGGCGACATCTGGCACTGCCATCTGGGCGGGCTCAAGCCCGGCGCCCTCTACCTCTGGCGGGCCGACGGCCCCTTCGACCCGGCCCGCGGGCACCGCTTCAACCGCAGCCGCGCCCTCCTCGATCCCTACGCCAAGGCGCTCACGGACGGAGCCTGGGACCTTGGCCAGGCCCTCGGCTACGACCCGGCCTCGCCCGACAAGGATCTCTCCCTCTCCCGCTTCCGCGACGATTCGCTCATCCCCAAGTGCGTCGTGGTCGACTCGGCATTCGACTGGCAGGGCGACGCGCCGCTCAACTACCCGCTCAAGGACTGCGTGATCTACGAGACCCACGTGCGCGGCCTGACGCGCGGGCTTCTGGATGCCGGGCGCGCCGGCCAGGCCAGCGCCGCCAGCGGCGGAGCCGGCCGCGCGCCGCGATGCCCGCCGCGCGTCGCCCATCCCGGCACCTACCGCGGCGTCACCGAGATGATCGACTACTTCGTCGACCTCGGC
>JAJTBU010000033.1 GCA_021286735.1 bacterium | reverse complement strand
CGATGCTCGCGTGGATGCCCCGGCTCGACGGCGCGGCCCCCTTCGGCGCGAGGGTCTCGGGAAGGGGCAGGCTATCCCTGGCGAGGCGGAGGACCGAGAGCAGATTCCCGGCTTTGCCGAAATGGTGGACGAGCACGACGGATTCCGAGGCGGAGACGACCGCGAGCGTGTCGTTCTCCATGGCGTCGACCGAGAGGATTGTCGGGAACGGCGTGCCGCCGGGGCCCTCCTGCCCGAGGGGGGGAAGCTCCGCGCCCTGGGCCCCGAACCTTCGCACGCAGCCGTCGCACCAGGAATCGGTCTGCCGGTCGTAGGTGCGGGCGGCGGCGTCCATCCTGTCCGCGACGTAGATCGTCTGCGACGAATCGACGGCCAGCCTGCCCGGCGAGCGGAAGGACACAGGCGCGGCATACCTTCCTTGAGCGGCCGGCGCCTCCCCCGCGCCCTCAGCGCCGGCACGGGCCAGGCGGGGCTCGGGAGAGACCGTCGGATCGTAGAGCAGGGCGAGGAGGTCGCCGTAGGAGGAGAGTTTCATCACCTTGCGGCCCGTTCCGTCGAGGATGTGGAAAATCCCCTCGCGCATCACGACGTCGAAGCGCTCCTCGCCGCCCGACGCGAGCGCCACCTGATTCTCGGCGACTCCGTAGCTGAGCGAGAAGAGGTCGGTCCTGACGATGTTCCTGACGCGGCGCGGGGAACCGCAGGAAGCGGCCAAGGCGACGGCGAGGGCTAGAACAGCCGCGCCAGGGACAAGCAAGCTGCGTCTCATTGGTAGCTCCATCCTTATCCGCCGGCGGCGCGCCTGTCAACGCCGTTCGGAGCCCCGGCGGCCCGGCCGCCGCCCGACCGCGGCATATCGCGGTCGATGGCGGGCCGCATTTCTTGACCCTCCGGCCCGCCAGGAAGTATCCTTATCGACATGGCTATCAATTTGCTCACCGCGCTCGTCGGTTCCAAGCGCGAGAGGGACGTCAAGACGCTTCTTCCGACGCTTCACGCTATCAACCAGAAAGAATCCTGGGCGCTCGCGCTCAAGGACGGCGATTTTCCCCTGCAGACGGCGGCTTTCCGCAAGCGGCTCGCGGACGGCGAATCCATCGACGCCCTCGTGCCGGAAGCCTTCGCCCTGGCGCGGGAGGCGGCGCGTCGAGTCCTCGGCGAGCGCGCTTTCGACGTCCAGATATTGGGCGGCCTCGTCCTCCACGGCGGCAAGATCGTCGAGATGAAGACCGGCGAGGGCAAGACGCTCTCCTCGGTGAGCGCCTCCTACATCAACGCGCTCTCGGGCGAGGGCGTGCACATCGTCACGGTGAACGACTACCTCGCCGAGCGCGACAGCCAGTGGATGGGCAGGGTCTTCACCTTCCTCGGCCTAACGGTCGGCTGCATCCTCTCCTCCATGGACAACGAGGCGCGGCGCCTGGCCTACGCCTGCGACATCACCTACGGCACGAACAACGAGTTCGGCTTCGACTACCTCCGCGACAACATGACCTGGACGCCCGAGGCCAGGGTTCAGCGCGGGCACCACTACTGCGTCGTCGACGAGATCGACTCCATCCTGATCGACGAGGCCCGAACCCCCCTCATCATCTCAGGCCCCGCCGAGGACGACACCTTCAAGGTCAACGAAGTCAACCGCCTGGCCCTCTCCCTCTCCGAGGTGAAGAAGAATCCCGACACGGGCGAATACCCCGACGAGGCGAACGGCGAGGTTTCCGAGGGCGATTTCCGCATCGAGGAGAAGTCCAAGCGCATCATGTTCACGAGCCAGGGCCTCAACCACATCGAGGAGCTGCTCCAGAAACGCGGGCTCATCAAGGGAAGCCTCTTCGAGGAGGGGAATTTCGAGTTCACGCACTACTTCACCCAGGCCGTCCGCGCCCAGCGGCTCTTCAACAAGGACGTCGACTACGTGGTCCAGGAAGGCCTCGTGCAGATCGTGGACGAATTCACGGGCCGCATCCTCCACGGCAGGCGCTACTCCGACGGCCTCCACGAGGCGATCGAGGCCAAGGAGCGGATCAAGATCGCCCGCCGCAACCGGACATTGGCGACAATCACCTTCCAAAACTACTTCCGCATGTATAAAAAAATATCCGGCATGACTGGAACCGCCGATACTGAAGCGCCTGAGTTTAATAAAATATATAACCTCGACGTCGTCGTCATTCCCTCAAACCGCCCTCTCGCGCGCCAAGACGAAGACGAACTCGTCTTACTGAACGAAGCCGAGAAATTCGAGGCGATCAGCGAGGAAATCGGCAAGGCGCACAAGCTAGGCCAGCCGATCCTGGTCGGCACCGTCTCCATCGAGAAATCCGAGCGGCTCTCCGCCCTCCTCCTTAGCAAGGGTGTCCGGCACGAGGTGCTCAACGCCAAGAACCACGCCAGGGAGGCGCTCATCATCGCCGAGGCCGGCGCCAAGGGTTCCGTGACCATCGCAACGAACATGGCCGGCCGCGGCACCGACATCAAGCTCGGCGGCAACCCCGAGTTCCGCGCGCGGAAGAAGGCCGGCACCGAGGCGACGCCCGAAGAATACTCCAAGATCCTCGCCGCGGAGTACGAGCTGTGGAAAAAGGATTTCGACGAGGTCCGCAATTTGGGCGGCCTCTGCGTGATCGGCACCGAGCGCCATGAGTCGCGCCGCATCGACAACCAGCTGCGCGGCCGCTCCGGCCGCCAGGGCGACCCCGGCCGCTCCATCTTTTTCCTCTCGCTCGACGACGACCTGATGCGCCTCTTCGGCGGAGAGAACTTCAAGAGCCTCATGAGCAAGGTCGGGATGAAGCCCGGCGAGCCCATCTACCATCCCCTCCTGAACAGGACGATCGAGAGCGCGCAGAAGAAGGTCGAAGAGCGCAACTTCGAGATCAGGAAGCACCTCCTCGAGTACGACGACGTCCTCAACCAGCAGCGCGCCTTCATCTACGAGCAGCGGAACGCCATACTCAAGGACGAGGACCTGGTCGAGCGCGTGCGCTCCAGCGCCGAGGAGATGCTCGCGGCGGCCGCCTCGGACGCCTTCGCGAGGATCAAGGCCGGGGACAAGGGCACGGCCTCGGAACTGCCGCTCACGCTCCGCGAGACCTTCGGGCTCGAGCTGAGCCCCGCCCAGGTTTCGGGCCTCCTCGCCTCGCCCGCCTCGGATCCCGCCTCCTCGGCCTTCTACGCCGACCTGAAGGCCCGGATCGACGCCGACCTGGAGGCGAAGCGGACCCTCGCCGGGGAAAGGAATCTCACGCTCTTCATCCGCTACCAGTACCTCCAGGAGATCGACAACAAGTGGCTCGATCATCTGGACCGGATGGAAGGCCTGCGCGAGGCGGTCTACCTGCGCTCCTACGCCCAGAAAAATCCCCTGCTCGAGTACAAGATCGAAGGCTCGGACTACTTCGACCAGCTCATAGACGCCATCCGCCGCGACATCGCCACGAGGGTCCTGCGCGTCAGGATCAAGGCCGAGGAGGAGAGGCCGGCGCCTTCCAAGGAGCCGGCGGCGATCGCCCGCCACGACAGCTCGGGGCAGTTCGGCGACGGACCCGCCGGCCGGCCGTCTTCCGGTGAGGACTCCTTTTCGAAGCGCCCGCAGGGGTCGCAGGTTTCCGAAGCCTCGGCGCCGGAATCCGCCACGGTGGTCAGGACGGGGGACAAGGTGGGGCGCAACGACCCCTGCCCCTGCGGCTCCGGCAAGAAGTACAAGCACTGCCACGGCCGCTAGGCCGGCGGCTTGAGGGAAGGCCATGTCGCTCAATTTCAGGGAAATCAACCTCGTGCTCTCGGACCTGGCCTTGGCCGGCTCGAGAGTGCAGAAGGTGCTCCAGCCTTCCTACGACACGATCATCCTCGAGACCTTCGGGGCGGTCGGCGGCAAGAAGGACGTGCTCATCAGCCTGTCCTCGGGCGCCTGCCGCATCCACGGGCTGCGAGAGCTGCCCGCCAAGAACGAACGCCCCCTGCGCTTCATGGAATGCCTCAAGGCGAGGATAAAGGGCGGGCTCATCGAATCGGTCGAGCAACTCGCGGGCGACCGCATCGTCAAGTTCAGCCTGAGCATGCCGACGAGCCCCGAAGACGAGGCCGAGGATATCAAGGCCGAGGGGCGCAAGACCTCGAAGGGAATCCCCCGCGCGGTCTCCCACCGCTACGCCCTCTACGCGCGGCTCTGGAGCGGCGCCGGCAACATCATCCTCGTGGACCAGAACAACCTCATCGTCGACGTGCTCTTCCGCAAGCCGGAGAAGGGCGAGGTTTCGGGCCTGCCCTGCCTGATCGAGGAGAATCTCCCCGACCCCGCCGCGCCCGAGGCCGTCGCGCGGAACGCCCGCTTCGCCGTGCGCGACCTTCCCGGCGAGGGCAGCTTCTCCGAGCGCGTCGAGGAGCACTACTCCTCGTCCTCGGGCGAGGTTTCCCGAGAAAACCTCATCGCCCGCGCCGAAGAGCGATTCCAGAAAAAAATGGACGCCCTCGAGGCGCGCGAGCGCGACCTCAGCCGTCGCCGCGACGAGTTCGGCAACGCGGAGCGCTTCAAGCAGATCGGCGACATCCTCATGGCGGGGGGCTTCGACTTCCCCGCCCTCTCCCACGCCCACGGAGGCAGCGCCTTCGTGACCGCCCAGGATTTCTACGCGGGGGGCGCCGTCTCGATCCAGATCGACCCTTCGGTCGGCCAGGTCGAGAACGCGCGGCGCTACTACGAGAAGGCCCGCAAGGCCAGCTCGGGCCTCGGAGACGTCGAGGCCGAGCTGGCTAAAGTCGAGGACGCGAAACGCGCCCTCGAAGCTTGGAAAGACCGCATCGCCGGCGAGGAGGATCCCTTCGCGATCGCGCAGGCTCTCGACAAGGCCGGGACGGTGCGGGAGAAGCCGCTGCGGAAGTATCCCTGCATCTGGATCGAGTACAAGGGCTGGACGATGCTCGTCGGCAGGTCGGCCAAGGAGAACGACGAGCTGCTGCGCCGCCACGTGCGCGGCTCCGACCTCTGGCTCCACGCGCGGGACTATTCCGGCTCCTATGTCTTCATCAAGGCGCAGCGCGCCAAGAGCTTCCCGCTGGACATCATGCTGGACGCCGCCGGCCTGGCGATCTACTATTCCAAGGCGCGCAGGAACGGCGAGGGCGACGTCTACTACACCCAAGCCAAGTACTTGCGGCGGGCCAAGGACGGCCCGAAAGGCCTCGTCATCCCGACGCTCGAGAAGAACCTCTTCGTCCGCCTCGACGAAGCGCGCATAAAGGAACTGCTAGCCAGTTCATCAGGAGGAGAATCATGAGACATTCACGCTATCTTCGCCGCCTCGCAGCCGTCCTGCTGGCCCTGATCCCGCTTTCGGGCGCTCTCGCCCAGCAGGCCCCGACCGTCGTCACGATATCCGTGCTCAAGGGCCCTTCGGGCATCGGAGCCGCCTGGATGATGTCGGAGCCGCCAGCGATCCCCAACGCCGAGCTGCGCTTCGCCACCGCCGCCAGCGCCGACCTCGTCACGGCCAAGCTGGTCTCCGGGGAGATCCAGGGAGGGGTCCTGCCCCTCAACGTCGCCGCGAAGCTCTTCAACGCGGGCGTGCCCATCAAGGCGCTGGCTGTCGTCGGCGACGGCATGGTGAAATTCCTGACGAACGATCCGAGCATCCGCCGCCTGGCCGATCTCAAAGGCCGCGAAGTCAGCATCGCGGGCCAGAAGGCCACGCCCGATTACCTCTTCCGCTTCCTGGCGGGAAAGGCCGGCCTGGAGGCGGGAAAGGACTATACTCCCATCTACAGCCTGGCCTACCCCGAGATCGCGGCCCAGCTCGCCGCGGGCAAGCTCGCTTGCGCCGTGCTCCCCGAGCCCTTCGCCACCCAGGCGATGATGCTCGGCAAGGCGATCGCCTCGCCCTTCGATCTCGACAAGCTTTGGACCGAGGCCACGGGCCTTCCGAGCTATCCCATGTCCCTCTTCGTCGTCTCCGGCAAGCTCGCCGGCGCGCGCCCCGACATCGTCCAGGCGATCGCCTCCTCCTATCGCGCGTCGATCGAAAAGACCCTCGCCGATCCGGCGGCCACCGCCAAGCTCGCGGAATCCCTCGACCTCGGCATGAAGGCCGCGGTGGCACAGGTCGCCATTCCCAAGTCCAATTACGTCTATCGTCCGGCCGTCGAGGCGCGGACGGGCATCGAGGCGACCCTCTCCCTCTTCCTGGCCGAGGATCCGCAGTCGGTGGGCGGCAAGCTTCCTGGCGCCGATTTCTACGGACGATAGCGTGCCCGAGGCAAGGCTGGGAGCGACGGCGGGGCGCTTCGCCACCGGGCTGCTCGGGGTCGGCGCGGCCCTCCTCGCGTGGAAGCTGGCCGCGGGCGCGATAGCCTCGCCGCTCATCCTGCCGCCGCCCGGCGAAGTCCTCGCGGTGTTCTGGCGCCTCCTCTCTTCGGCGCCCTTCTGGCGCGCCGTCCTCGGCACCTTCGGGCGCGTCGCGGCCGCTTTCGCGCTGTCGATCCTTGCGGGCACGGCCACGGGCACGGCTTCAGGCCTCTCTCCCCGGGTCAAGGATTTCCTCGCCCCTCTCCTTACGACGATTCGCGCGACCCCCGTCCTCGCCCTCATCCTCGTGGCCATGTTCTGGCTCCCCTCCTCCGGAGTGCCTGTCTTCACCGCCTTTCTGATGGCCTATCCGGTCATGCACACCTCCGTCCACTCCGGAATTGCGGAGACCGACAGGGAACTCATCGAGATGGCCTCGGTGTTCAAAGTCCCCGCGCGGGTGCGCTTTTTCAAGCTCAGGCTGCCTTCGGCCGAGACCCACTTCCTCGCCGGCGCCAAGAACGCGCTCGGCATGTGCTGGAAGGTCGTCGTGGCCGGCGAGGTCCTGAGCCAGCCGGCCAGGGCGCTCGGAACGGGGCTGCAGGACTCGCGCCTCTCGCTCGACACGGCGGGCGTCCTCGCCTGGGCGGCGGCCACCGTCCTCCTCTGCGGAACGAGCGAGTTCGCGCTGGGGCTGGCCGCCCGCTCGGCCGCCAAGCGGCGGCACGGGGGCGCCGCGTGAGCGCCTTCGCCGCAAGCGGCATCCGCAAGGCCTTCGGCGACCTCGCGGTGCTCTCGGGAGTCGACGCCGACTTTCCCGCGGCTTCGGTGACGGCGATCCTCGGTCCCTCGGGCTGCGGCAAGACCACCCTACTCAACATCATCGCGGGGCTCCTGCCCGCCGATTCGGGGAGCCTGACAGGCTTCCCCGAGGCGGGCTTTTCCTATTCCTTCCAGGAGCCCCGCCTCCTCCCCTGGCTCACCGCCTCCGAGAATGTCGCCTTCGCGCTCTCGGGCGCGCCCGGGGACCCTCAGGCGCTCGCAGGACGGGCCGAGCGCTTCCTTCGGAGCGCCGGCCTCGACAAGTTCGCCGGGCAGAGGCCAGCCAAGCTCTCCGGCGGCATGAAGCGCCGGCTCTCGCTGGCCCGCGCGTTCGCCTACCCCTCCGACGTGCTGCTCCTGGACGAGGCTTTCTCCGCCGTCGACCTCAAGCTGCGCATAGAATTGATGGATTTGTTCTCCCTGCTCTGGCGGGAGGAGCGGCGCACGACCATCATGGTGACCCACGATGTCCAGGACGCGCTCTACCTGGCCGACCGGGTGCTCGTCCTCTCGTCGCGCCCGGCGAAGGTGCTGGACAGGCTCGAGATCGCCGCCCCGCGCGAATCGCGCCGATACGGGTCGCGCGACTTCGCCGAGTTCGAGGAGCGCCTCTACGAGGATATCCTAGGCTGATCCCAGGACGCCGCGCATCGCGGCGATGAGCTCGCCCGGAGTGAAGGGCTTTTCCAGGAAGGCCGTCCGCTCGGGAAGGCTCGCGGCCTCGTAGATCCTGCCCGAGACGAAGACGCAGGGCAGGCAAGGCCCGGAGGACCGCCTCGCCGAAAGCCTGCGGTACAGCTCGACGCCATCCAGGCCCGGCAGGTTGACATCGGCGACGAGCAGATCGAAGTCGTGCCTTTCGGCCAGGATCATCGCCTCTCCGGCGTTGCGCGCCGAGATGACCGTGGCGCCGGCCTTGAACAGGGCGTAGGCGAGGAAGCAGAGCGCCGTCTCGTCGTCGTCCACGACGAGAACCACCGGCGCGCCCGAGAGGGCGAGGTCGGTCTTGCCCGCCATGGCGGCCTTTTCCCCGGGTTCCGCTCCACCATCCTCGCTCTCCGCCGCGCCGGCGGACCCCGCCTTGTCCGCCGCGGGGAGCCAAAGCGTGAAGGTCGCGCCCTCGCCCGCCTTGGTCCTCAGGCCTATCGCGCCGCCAGTCTGGGAGGCTACCGACGCGACGATGGCCAGCCCGAGGCCCGTCCCCTTCCCTTCTGCCTTGGTCGTAAAGAAGGGGTCGAAGATTTTCCCGGCTATCGCCTCGGGAATCCCGACGCCGTTATCGGCGACTTCGATCACCGTGTAGTCGCCGGGGGCGAGGCGGTTTGTCCCGACCAAGACGCTATCGGATAGCCGCCGCGACTCCACGAGTATGGTGATCCTCCCGCCCGGGCGCCCCTCGAGCGAGTCCCTGGCGTTGGCCACCAAATTGATGAGCACCTGCTCTATCTGGACGGGATCGGCGAAGGCACTCGGGTCGGTCTCGGGGAGGATGAGCGACAACAGGACCTTCTCGCCCGCCAATTTCCGCAGGAGGCCCGAGGCGTCGCGGACCGCGCGGGTGACGCTGATCCTCTTGGGTGAATAGGGTTGCTTTCGGGAAAAGCCGAGGAGCTGCCGAGTGAGCTGCGAGGCGCGCCCGGCCGCCTTGGCTATGCCCATGACATCCTCGCGGGCGGGATCGCCGGGGCCGATGTCGAGCTTGAGCATCTCCGCGTGCCCCACGATCGCCGTGAGGATATTGTTGAAGTCGTGGGCTATTCCGCCGGCGAGCCGCCCCATCGCCTCCATTTTCTGGGCCTGCTGCAAGTCGTCGCGCAGCCGCCGCGATTCGGTGAGGTCGGAGAATTCCGCCGAGAGCAGGGTCCGGCCCGTCTCCGCCTCGCGGAAGCCATAGAACGAGGCGAGCACGGCGAGCTTGCCGGCTTTCCCGTCGGCCATCTCGTACTCGCGGCCAGGGACAATCCTGCCGGCGGCGATCGCCGCCCGCACCTCATCCCAATCCGCCGGGCGGGCAAACAGCGCGGGCAGCGCGAGCCCCCGGCCGGGGACGGCGAAGAGCGCCGAAAACGAGGCGTTCGCCTCGAGGACGCGCCCCTCCTCGTCGGCTACGCAGCGAGGCGAAATGCCGAAATCGAAGAGGCTGCGGTACCGCCTCTCGCTGTAGGAGAGTTTCCGCTCCATGCCCGCGCGGACGAGGGCGATCTCCGCCGTGCCGAGGAGCTCGCGTTCCGAAAAAGGTTTTACGAGGATTCCAAGGGGCTGCGCCTCCATGGCGCCGCCGCCCGGGCGCGCGTCGGACAAGGCCGTTATGAGGACGGAGGGGATGTCTCCCTCCGTTCGCGCGGCCAGGGCGACTTCGGCGCCCGTGGCGTCCCCCGCGAGATCGATGTCGACGAGGACGAGGTCCCAGCGCGCCCCGGCGCGCAGAGCCTCGAGGAAATCGCGTCCGCGCTCGAAGCTGGCGGGCTCCCCGAATCCGGCGCGCGCGAGACTCTTGGCGATATCGAGGACGACGAGGGCCTCATGGTCAACGATCGCAATGGATGGCATCGGTGCGCTCCGGACAATCGTCTACGCGACGTGATTTCAGGCGGCGAGGCCCCCCGCCCCCGGTCCATGATACTCCAGGAGGCTGCGACTTGGCGCGCACGTCGAAATAGATGGTCCTCTTCTTCGCGTCGGCTCCCCATCGGATCAGGCCGAGGATGTCGCCTTCGCCTATGCCGGACTCGTCGGCCGCGAGCCCGGGCCACACTCGCGCGACCTTGTAAGTGCCGCCGGCCCCCCTCGCCCCCGACACGTGCTCCACCAGCATGCCGGTGGCTCCCTCGAGCAGGCGCTCCGGGATATCGCGCGGAACCGCCTTCTTGAAAGGCGCGTCGTCTATGGCGGCCGTCTTGCGCAGCAGCGTCGAGGTCGCGCCGCCGCGCCGGATGGTCACGGCGCAGAGCGCGCCGGCCGGCCGCGCCGCGATGCTCATCTGCGCCCGCTGTATATCGCCGGGGGAGGCGCCGTCGATCGAAAAGAGCCGGTCGCCCGCCGCGAAGCCACCCGAACCGGGGAAAACGTAGGACAGATCGAGGCTGCCATCGAGATTTTTCGCCGCCATGACCCCGATCCAGGCGGCCTGGTGCCTGCCGCCCGCGAAGAGCGAGGGGAATACCGTCGAGATCCAGGCCGCGGGCAGGGCGAAGTTGAGGCCCTGAAAACCGGAAAGCCCGGCGAAGACGACGCCGACGAGTCCCCCCTTCTCGTCGAGCAGCGGGCCTCCCGAGTTGCCGGGGTTCACGGGAACGTCGATCTGCAGGGCCTCGCCCCGCGGAAGTATCCTGCGCCCCGCCGCGCTGACGATGCCGGCGCTCACGCTGCTCTCCAGCCCCACGGGGCTGCCGATGGCGATCACCTTCTCCCCCTTTTCCGCGGCCGCGCCATGATAGGGGCGATAGGTGTAGGGGGCTGTTTCCTGGCTCTTGATGACCGCGAGGTCGAGGTCTATGTCCCATCCGACCACGCTCGCCGGAATGCGGGCGTCGGGGTTGCTCTGAGGCCTTATGGAGAGGCGCGAATAGCCGTTGTACTCGGGGTCGACCTCGCTCGCCACGACATGGTAATTCGTCAGGTAATAGCCCTGCGAATCCACTTGAAAGGCCGTGCCGAGCACACGGTCCGGGTATCCCACGCCGTCCCTGATGGCGAGGCCCCTGTCGACGTAGACCGTCACGACGCCGGAAGCCATGTCGGAGAGGGAGGCTGCGGGAGCGGCAGAAAGGCTCGCCCCCTCAACGCCCTCCTTCCCGGGAGCGCCGGCGTTCAAAGCGGCGCTTATCGCGGACAGGGTCCTAAGATCTTTTTCCGCCAGGGCTTTCGCGCGCCAGACGGCCATATCTTCCCTCGGCAGGGAGGCGCCGGCCCGCGCGGCGAACTCAAGCGATTTGAGGAGGTATGCGGCGCCGGGGGCGTAGAGCTTGCGGGCCAGGCAATCGTTCGCCATGCCGAGATAGAGCGTCGCTCCGGCCCCATCGCCGGAAGGGGAAACCGCCGCCCTGGCTGCTTCCGAAAGGGCGCCCTCGGCGCCGGCAGCCTCCCGGCCCAAGGACGCGAGCGCGCGCAGCGAGTAAAAACTGAGTTCCGCATCGCGCCAGCGGCCCGACGATTTTTCCTCGGAAAAGCGGGCGGCGATCTTCCGCCCGGCGGCCGAGGCGAGCGAGGCCAGGCGAGCGGCGTCCACCTCTGACGAGGCCCCGGAATTCTCAAGCGCGGAGAGGGCTTCGAGGCAGCGCTCGGGGTCGTTTTCGGAGAGCGCCACCAGTTCGTCGAGCTTTATCGATGAATAGTCGGCGGCCGGTTCGGGGGCGGGGGGAGAACTCGCGCAGCCCGCGAGGAGGGCCGCCGCCAGCAGGACCGCGGCCAGAGGCAACATCGGCGCCGCGGGGATTCCCGGACGCTTCGCGCCTTCTCGCCAACGGCCCATGGGCGCGGACCTCTCAGGCTTCAGCCGCAGCGGCGACCTGCCTCGGCGGGAATCCGAGGAGTGTGCGAACATCGCCGTCTTCGAGCGTCTCCTTGAGGATCAGCTCGTTCGTCAAGGCTTCAAGCTTCTGGCGTTCTCTTTCGAGAATCTCGAAGGCATGGGCCAGCGCCTTGTCGAGGATCGCCTTCACCGCCTCGTCGATGTGGCGCGCGGTCTCCTCCGAGTAATCCTTGTGCTGGGCGATTTCCTTGCCCAGGAATATAGGCTCGTCCTCCTGTCCGAAGGCGATCGGCCCCAGGTCCTCGGCCATGCCCCACTCGCAGACCATGCGGCGGGCCATGTCTGTGGCCTGCTTGAGATCCTGGGAAGTCCCGGTGGTGGTCTCGCCGTAGACGATTTTCTCGGCCGCGTAGCCGCCGTAGGCGATGACGAGGCGGGCGTAGAGCCAGCTCCGCGACACCGAGTAGGAATCCTTCTCGGGGAGCGAGAGCGCGAGGCCGAGGGCCCTGCCCCTCGGCACGATGGTCACCTTGTGGAGCGGGTCGGCCTTGGGCAGGAAATAGTGGAGCAGGGCGTGGCCCGACTCGTGGACCGCGGTCGCGCGCTTCTCCTCCTCCGTTATGACGAGGCTCTTGCGGGCCACGCCCATCAGGATCTTGTCCCTGGCGTCCTCGAAGTCCTCCATCATCACGGTGGAGCGCTCCTTCCTGATCGCGAAGAGCGTCGCCTCGTTGACGAGGTTGGCCAGGTCGGCGCCCGAGGTGCCGGGCGTGGCCTTGGCGATCGTCCTTACGTCGACCTTGGGATCGACGGGCACCTTGCCCATGTGAATTTTCAGGATGGCCTCGCGCTCGGCGACGTCGGGCATGGCCACGACCACCTGGCGGTCGAAGCGCCCGGGCCGCAGGAGGGCGGGATCGAGGACATCGGGCCTGTTCGTCGCCGCGAGGATGATGACGCCGTCCTTAGTGTCGAAGCCGTCCATCTCGACGAGCAGCTGGTTCAGCGTCTGCTCGCGCTCGTCGT
>JAJTBU010000032.1 GCA_021286735.1 bacterium | reverse complement strand
TATCGCGGCAATAAACGATTATCCACGAGGGAGTGAGCGGGAAGCCACGGGAAGGGGGCAAAGAAGGGGCGCGGCAAGGATGGCCGCTCGCGGCAAGGATAGCCGCGCCCCTCGCCGCGGCGTTGCGCCGCTTCAGCGCGAAGCCGCGCGCCGCGGCGCGGGCCCCGCGCGGCTGTCTGCCTCATTCCCCGCGCTGGTAGTTGGGGTTCTCCCTGGTGATGGTGATGTTGTGCGCGTGGCTTTCGATGAGTCCCGCGTTCGTTATCTTCACGAAGGCGGTCTTGGTGCGGAGGTCGGCGAGGTTGGCCGCCCCGGCGTAGCCGCAGCCCGACTTGAGGCCGCCCACGAGCTGGTAGACATAGTCGGAAAGCTTGCCCTTATAGGAAACCATGCCTTCGACGCCTTCCGGCACGAGCTTGTCCGAGGCGCCGATGCCGGTGGCGTAGCGGTCCTTGCCGTAGCCCTGGAGGGCTCCGAGGGAGCCCATGCCGCGGTAGGTCTTGAACTGCCTGCCGTTGTAGAGGACGAGTTCGCCCGGGGATTCCTCGAGGCCGGCCAGGAGGCTGCCTAGCATGATGACGTCGGCGCCGGCGGCGATGGCCTTGACCATGTCGCCCGAGTACTTGATGCCGCCGTCGGCGATGACGGGCAGGCCGTATCTCGCCGCGGCGCGGGCGCAGTGGTAGATGGCGGAAAGCTGGGGCATGCCGGCGCCGGAGATGATGCGGGTGGTGCAGATGGAGCCGGCGCCCACGCCGATCTTGATGGCGTCGGCCCCGGCCTTGGCCAGGGCTTCCACGCCCTCGGGCGTGACGACGTTGCCGGCGATGACGGGGAGGTTCGGCGCCACGGCCTTGATGCGGGCGAGGGCCTCGACAACGTTCCGCGAGTGGGCGTGGGCCGTGTCGATGACGACGCAGTCCACGTTTTTCGCGGCCATGAGGCGCACGCGCTCCTCGACGTCCGAGCCGACGCCGACGGCCGCGGCCACCCTGAGGCGCCCGGACGAATCGAGGGCGGCGTTCGGATAGTCGGCCTTCTTGGCGATGTCCTTGACGGTGATCAGGCCCTTGAGCCTGCCGCGTTCGTCGGTGAGCGGCAGCTTTTCGATGCGGTGCTCCTGGAGGATGTTCCGCGCCTGCTCGAGCGTGGTCCCCACGGGGGCGGTGATGAGCCGCTCGCTCGTCATGAAGGCGCTGACGGGCTTGGCCAGGTCCTCGGCGGCGCAAAAGCGGATGTCGCGGTTGGTCAGGATGCCGACGAGCTTCTGGTCGGAGCCGCTGGTGATGGGGATGCCGGATATGCGGTACTTCTGCATGAGTTCCCGCGCCTGGGAGAGGGTCGCGTCCTTCTCCAGGCAGACGGGGTCGAGGATCATGCCCGACTCGGAGCGCTTGACCTTGTCCACCTCGCCCGCCTGCTGCTCCGGCGACATGTTCCGGTGGATGACGCCCATGCCGCCCATCCTGGCGAGCGCGATGGCCAGGGCCGATTCGGTGACCGTGTCCATCGCCGCCGAGAGGAGGGGGATGTTGAGGGTGATGTCGCGCGTGACCTTGGCCTTGGTGTCGATGTTGGCGGGCAGGACGTCGCTGTAGGCCGGGACGATGAGCACATCGTCGAAGGTGAGAGCCGTGTTCGAGCTGAAAATCTCTTCGTTCATTCTATATTCCTCCGCTTGTAGCGTTTGTGTGCTATCAATGCCTGAAATGGCGCACGCCGGTTACGACCATGGCGATGCCCGCGGCGTCGGCCGCCTGAATGGATTCCTCGTCGCGGATCGAGCCGCCCGGGTGGACGATCGCGGTGATTCCCGCCGCGGCGGCTTCCTCCACCGAGTCGGGGAAGGGGAAGAAGGCGTCCGATGCCATGACCGCCCCGGGCGCCTTGGCGCCCGCGTGCCTCGCGGCGATGCGCACCGAGTCGACCCTGTTGGGCTGTCCGCCGCCGATGCCCACCGTGGCGCCGCCGGAGGCGAAGACGATGGCGTTCGACTTCACCGACATGCAGGCCTTCCAGGCGAAGGCGAGGTCGGCGAGTTCGTCCTCGGTCGGCGCGCGCTTCGATACGGCGCGCCACTCTACCGCGGGAGGGTCGCCCGCGTCGATATCCTGGCGGAGGAAGCCTCCCAGGACGGTCCGCACCTCGTGGCGCTGGGCGGCCGCGCCGGGCACCACGAGCCTGAGGTTTTTCTTTTTCGCCAGGAGTTCGAGGGCGCCTGAGTCGAAGCCCGGCGCGGCGATGCATTCGGCGAAGAGCTTGCCGAGCCGCTCGACGCATTCCGCCGTGAAGGGTCTGTTGGAGGCGATCACGCCGCCGTAGGCGGAGATGGGATCGCAGGCGATGGCGCGCTCGAGGGCGTCGGCCAGCGAGGCGGGGTCGTCGGTCCCGCTCTCGGCGATGCCGCAGGGCGAGAGGTGCTTCACGACGACGATGGCCGGCCGGGCGAAGCGTCCGACGGCGTGCCAAGCCGCGTCCAGGTCGAGGATGTTGTTGTAGGAGAGTTCCTTGCCCTGGAGGACGCGGCCGCCCAAGGGGCCGGCGCCGGGCTCGAAGGAGTAGAGGCTCGCGGCTTGGTGGGGATTCTCGCCGTAGCGGAGGTCCTGGGATTTCCAGCCGCGCAGCTCGAAGGTGTCGGAGGCGGCCGCCTCGGGCGCCGCGCCGGAGGTCGCGGCCGCGTTGGCCGATTTCGTCGAGAGCCAGGCGCCGATCGCGGCGTCGTAGGCCGCCGTGCGGGCGAAGGCCTTGGCCGCGAGCGCCATGCGCGTGGCTTCGGAGACGCCGCCCGCGGCTTCTATCTCGCCGAGGACGCGCCCGTAGTCGGCCACGTCGCAGACCACCGCCACGCGCCCGTGGTTCTTGGCCGCCGCGCGGATGAGCGCCAAGCCCCCTATGTCGATCTGCTCGACCGCGTCGGCGTAGGCGCAGGCGGGATCGGCCACCGTCTTCTCGAAGGGGTAGAGGTCCACGACCACGAGGTCGATGGCCTTGTATCCGAGGCGCGCGATGTCGGCGAGGTCGCTTCCCGACGCGCGGGCGAGGATGCCGCCGTGCACGGCGGGGTGGAGGGTCTTAACCCTTCCGCCGAGGATCTCGGGGGCGCCGGTGTAGTCGGCGATCTCCTCGACCGCGATTCCAAAATCGCGCAACGTTCGCGAGGTTCCGCCCGACGCTAGGATCGACCATCCTTGCTGGACGAGTCCGCTTGCGAATTCCGAGAGCCCCGTCTTGTCGTAGACGGAGAGAAGCGCCTGTGGCATGTTCAGACTCCTTCGCTAGAATGATAGCGTTCGCGGGAAGGCCCGCGTCCATGGGCGCCCGTTTCAGCGAGCAGCCGCGCGGTTTTCACGACGAGGGCGTGCTCGGTTTCGTGCATCCTCGTCTCGAGGGATTCCAGGGTCTCATCCGCGCCGATCGCGACGCGCTCGCTCAGGATCACCGGGCCCGAGTCGACGCCCTCGTCGGGGACGAAGTGCGTCATCGCGCCGGTTTCGGTTATTTCGCCGCGGCGGCAGGCCTCCCACGCCCTTTCGATGGCGTGCGTGCCGGGAAAGGTCCCCGGCAATGCCGGATGGAGGTTCACGATCCTGCCGGGGAATTTCGAGATGAAGGCGTTCCCGAGTATCCGCATCCAGCCTAAAAGGAAGACGTAATCGGGCTCGTACGCGAGGACGGCCTCGGCGAGCCGCGCGTCGTAGGCGTTGCGCGATTCTTGGCGGCCTAGCGCGGGATCGCGCGCGTAGGGGACGGCCAGCGCCGGCACGCCGGCGTCCTTCGCCCGGAGGAGGGCTCTCGCCCCGGGGTCGGAGGAAAGGACGAGCGCGACGTTGGCCGACACATCTCCCCCGCGCGCGGCGTCGAGCAGCGCCTGCAGGTTGCCGCCGTTGCCCGACACCAGGACGGCAACGCGCAGCTTCGTGACGGCGCCGGCGGCTTTTCCGCTCATGCCCTCACCCCGCCCTTCTCCATCACGACGCCGCCCGAGCCGCGCCTGAGTTCGCCGATGCGATAGAAAAGAGCGTTCGAAAGCTTCGCGACAGTATCGACATCGTCGGGCGACACGACGGCGACCATGCCCACGCCCATGTTGAAGACGCGGTACATTTCGACTTCGTCGATCCCGCCCTTCTCCATGATGAGGCGGAAGAGCGGCGGCATCGGCCAGGCGTCGGTCCTGATGTGCGCGTCGAGATCGGCGGGGAGGACGCGCGGCACGTTCCCTTCGAAGCCCGCGCCGGTGATGTGGGCGAGGGCCTTGATGGCGCCAGGAGCGCCGCTCAGCACGGGCCAGAGGACGGGCAGGTAGGAGCGGTGCGGCGCGAGGAGGGCGTCGATGAGAGGAAGGCCGAGAATGTCGGCGTAGCCGCCCAGATCGGCGTCGGCGAAAACTTTCCGCGCCAGGGAATAGCCGTTCGTGTGGGGCCCGCTCGAGGGGAAGCCGAGGAGGATGTCTCCGTCGCGCATCGTCTTGAGGGGGAGCATCAGGGACCGCTCGGCGAGCCCGACGATGGCGCCCGCCACGTCGAACTCCCCGGGCATGTAGACGCCGGGCATCTCCGCAGTCTCGCCCCCGATGAGGGCGCAGCCCGATTCCCCGCAGGCCTTGGCCATTCCGCCCACGGCCTCGGCGATCATCGCCGGGTCGAGCTTGGAAGTGGCGATGTAGTCGAGGAAGAAGAGCGGGCGCGCGCCCTGCACGAGGATATCGTCGATGCAGTGGTTCACGATGTCCTGGCCTATGCTTCCGTAGCGCCCGGCGCTCGCGGCGAGCTTGACCTTGGTGCCGACGCCGTCGGTCGAGGAGACGAGGACGGGATCGCGCAACGCCTTGAGGCCCGAGGCGTCGTACATTCCGCCGAAGGAGCCTATGCCGGCGAGGACTTCGGGACCGTAGGTGGCTTTCACGGCGGCGCTCATGAGTTCGACCGCCCTGTCGCCGGCGTCGATATCCACTCCCGCCGAGGCGTAGGAGGAGGCCGACGGCGCTGAAGCCCCGCGCGGCGCCGCGGCTTCGGCTGGCGCTGCTGGCGCAGGCGCTTCAGGCGCAGGTGCTGCCGGCGACGAAGCGTTGTGCGATCTCGTAAATATCTTGCCGGCTCCGATGTCGCGGCGGTAGCGCGTCCTGGGAGCGGCGACCCGAGCGACGCGGGCGTAGGCCGCCGCGATCGCCTCGTCCATCGTGCCCGCCCAGGCAGCCGCGCAGAGCAGCCTGCCGCCCGACGCCTCGAGGCCGCCTGCCGCGGTGCCTTTCGTCGCCGCGTGGAAGAGGGCGCTCGCGGCGCCGCCGCCGAAGTCGTCGACCGGACGCGGCCCGGAGTCGCGCTCCGCGGTCGCGTAGGTGTCCGAAGCGATGACGACGCAGGCGGCCGCCATGTCGGCCCAGCGAGGCTCCGCGTCCGCGAGCCCGCCGGAAGCGCAGGCGTCCAGGAGCGCGAGGAGGTCGGATTCGAGGAGGGGCAGGATCGCCTCGGCCTCGGGATCGCCGAAACGGCAGTTGTATTCGAGGGCCTTGGGGCCGTCGGAGGTGAGGATGATGCCGGCGTAGAGGACGCCGACGAAGGGCGCGCCCTCTGAGGCGAGGCCCTCGCAGGCGCGCCTGAGGAAGAGATCGCCCAACGCCTTGGCGCGTTCGAATGGTCCGGCCTTCGCGGAGGCGATCGCCCCCATGCCGCCCGTGTTGGGTCCCGAATCCCCCTCGAGGAGGCGCTTGTGGTCCTGGGCTGGCGGCATGACGCTCACCGCGGCGCCGTCGCAGAAGCCCAGGATGGAGACTTCCTCGCCGAAAAGGCGCTCCTCGATGATCACTTCGGCGCCGGCGTCGCCCAACGTCCTGTCCTTCATCACCGCGGCGAGGGCGGCTTCCGCCTCCGCGAGAGACTCCGGGATGAAGACGCCCTTCCCCGCCGCCAGCCCCGAGGCCTTGACGACGAAGGGCCAGGGGGCCCCGCGCGCGAATTCCAGGGCCTCGGCGTACGATGTGAAGGCCCGGGACGCCGCCGTCGGGATTCCGTGCCTGGCCATGAAGGCTTTCGAGAAAGCTTTCGACGACTCTATCCTCGCCGCCGACGCGCTCGGTCCGAAGCAGCGGATCGTCCTGCCGCCCTTTCCGCCCGTCTCCTGGAGCCTGTCGGCGAGGCCGGCCGCGAGGGGAACCTCGGGTCCGACCACCACGAGGTCGACGCCGTTCTCCGCCGCGAAGGCGGCGAGCCGGTCGACGTCGTCCGCGGCGATGGCGACATTCGTCCCGCACGCGGCGGTGCCCGCGTTGCCGGGCGCGCAGTACAATGCGCCGAGCGCCGGCGAGGCTTTCAGTTTCCACGCAATCGCGTGTTCCCTGGCTCCCGATCCAACCAGCAATACGTTCATGGGTTTCCTTTCTGCCGAAGTGGCGCGCATCAGAATTCGAACCTCTCCTTGGCTTCCGCCATTTCCACGTCGAAGGGATAGTCTCCCGAAAAGCAGGCCGCGCAGTAGTCATCGATGCCGCCCAACGCGCGCCCCACCGATTCGAGCGACAGATAGGCCAGCGAGTCGGCCCCGCTCCACTTCGCCATGTCGGCGACAGGCATGACGTTGGCGACAAGCTCGCTCCGCTGCCCCATGTCGACGCCCATCATGCAGGGATGGCGCACGGGCGGGCTCGCGACCCTCACGTGGACTTCCTTGGCGCCGGCGTTCTTGAGCAGGGCGACCAGGGGCCTGATGGTGTTGCCGCGGACGATGGAGTCGTCGATCACGACGATCCGTTTGCCTTTGACCGAATCGTGGAGGACGTTGAATTTCAGCGAAACGCCGCGCTTGCGGAGCGCCGTCGTGGGCTCGATGAAGGTGCGTCCGATGTAGCGGTTCTTGACGAAGGCTTCGCCGTAGGGGACTCCCGAGGCGCCTGAATAGCCGATCGCCGCCGAGATCGAGGAATCGGGCACGGGGATCACGAGATCGGCTTCCGCCGGCGAGCGGCGCGCGAGTTCCTCGCCGAAGCGGCGCCTGACCTCGTGGACGGAATGTCCGTTCCAGACGCTGTCGGGGCGCGAGAAATAGACGAATTCGAAGACGCAAGAGGCATGTTTCCTCGGCGCCGCGCCTTCGCCGGGGCCCGTCACGCTCACGCGCCCCTCGGCGTCGCAGGAAACGATCTGCCCCGCCGCGATTTCGTGGATCTCGCGGCATCCGAGCGTAGCGAGGGCGCAGGTTTCCGAGGCGATTACGAAGGCTTTTTCGGCGGTGACCCCGTAGGCCAGTGGCCGCAGGCCCCAAGAATCCCTCGCGGCGAAGATGCCCTCCGGAGTCAGCGTCACGAAGGAGAAGGCGCCGACCCAGGAGTTCATCGCCGCCCTGATCCTCGACACCCAGTCGTCCTCGCCCCTGCCGGCGAGGTCCATGATCATGAGCTCGGTGTCGCTCGCGGAAGTCAGGCCGACGCCGCGGTCGAGCAGCCTCCTGCGGATGTCGCCGGCGTTGACGATGTTGCCGTTGTGCGCCAGCGCTATCGGTCCGTGCCGCGAGTCGATCAGGAAGGGCTGGGCGTTCCTGGCGTTGGACGATCCCGTCGTCGAGTAGCGGTTGTGGCCGATCGCCAAGCCGCCCGCCAGCCCTTCGATGTCGGCTTCCGAGAAAACCTGCGACACGAGGCCGGGGCTCTTCTTGACGTTGACGGAGCGGCCGTCCCACGCGGCGATGCCGGCGGATTCCTGGCCGCGGTGCTGAAGCGCGAACAGGCCGTAGTAGGCGAGCCGCGAAGCGTCGCGCCCCGGCGCGTACACGGCCATGACGCCGCACTCCTCGTGCGGCTCGTCTCCCCGAAAGGGTAAATCGCTCATCGCGCGGCGCCCTTGTCCCCCGAGGTCCCCCGGAGGGAGTCCTCGTCGCGGTCTATCTTCTCGCGCTGTTCGGCGTGGTAGGCGCGTATCCTCGCCTTGAGGGACTCGTCGCCGGCGGCGAAAAGCTTCGCGACGAAGAATGCCGCGTTGCGCGGTTCGGTGACGGTGGCCGCGGCGACCCCGGGCGGCATGCGCAGCGAGGAGAATATGTCGGCCCCTCCGAAGGCGTCGCAGGGCGGCGGGCAGGCGATCACGGGAAAGGCCGTGGCGAAATCCACCATGCCGGACAGGGCGTTCGAAAGACCCGCGATCGTTATGTACGCGACGTTGTCGTCCCGGCCTTCCTGCGCCGCGAGAATGGCGAGAAGCTTCTCAGGCGTCTTGTGCGCCGAGGCGATGCGCGTCTCGTGCCGTATTCCGAAGTAATCGAGCCATTCGATGATCCTCTCCGCGTGAGGATAGTCCGACTTGGCGCCCATGATGATCACCGCGAGATTTCCGCTCATAGTTCGATACCTCTCTTGCACAGATTTTCCAGGATGCGTTCGTCCGCCGGATAGGCGGCGGGCGCGAAGGCCTTGCCGGTGAGAAGCTCGCAGGCCTCCTGATAGAGCAGGCCGGTCTGCGCCCATACGGAATCGGGCAACGCGGGAATATCCCCGTCGCCGCGATAGCCGATTTCGGCGTAGCGCATCCTCACGAACTCCTTGTCGAACAGCTCGGGCTCGCGTCCCTCGGCCAGGCGTCCGGCGTAGCTTCCGAGCCTCCAGAAACGCGACGAGTCGGGAGTGTGTATCTCGTCGATCAGCATCACCTCGCCGTCCGGTCCGATGCCGAATTCGTACTTCGTGTCGACGAGGATGAGCCCGGCGCCCTCGGCGATCTCGGTCCCCCTCGCGAAGAGCGCCAGCGCGATATCCATGACGCGGTCCCAGACCTTCCTGTCGACGTAGCCTTTCTCCGTCACCTCGGCCACGGTGAGCCGCTCATCGTGCTGCCCCGCCTCGGCCTTCGTCGTCGGCGTGACGATGGGCCCGGGAAGCCGCTGGTTCTTGGAGAGCCCTTCCGGGAAATCGTAACCGTAGATCCTGCGTTCGCCCTCGGAATAGCGGCGCCAAAGCGCGGTCGACGTGACGCCGGTGATATAGCCGCGGACGATCACTTCGACGGGAAGGGGGGAAGCTTCGCGAACGATGGATGCGTTGGGATCGGGCACGGACACGAGGTGGTTCGGCGCGATGTCGGCGGTCCTGCCGTTCCACCAGGCCGAGAGTTCGTTGAGCACCTGCCCTTTCCAAGGCACGGCCGATACGATCCTGTCGAAGGCGGAGATTCGGTCCGTCGTCACCATGAGCCTCGTCCCGTCGCCGAGCGCGTACCAGTCGCGGACCTTGCCGGAATGCCGCTCGCGGGCCGTCGGGCCGAGGCCCATGAAAGCCTTGGGAAGCATCGCCTCGATCGATTTTTGGTCCATCATAGATCATTCCCTCCCGGATTCTCATCGGTTAAAGCTGTGTCGCGTAACGCACGCCGTTGGCGAAGAGGTCCAGGCCGCCGCCCCGCCTTCCGCCGCGATAAGCCTTCGCGCCCGCGCCGGAGAAGATGTTGTCCTCGGGATGCGGCATCAGGCCGAGCACGTTTCCCACGGGATTGCAGATGCCGGCGATATCGGCCGCGGAGCCGTTCGGATTGTCGGGATACCTGCCCAGCGCCGGGCTGCCGTCGGGCATCGCGTAGGTAAGCGCGACGAGCCCGGCGGCGCGGAGCGCCTCGAGATGGGCCTCATCCTTCGTCAGGAAGCGCCCCTCGCCGTGGGCTATCGGGCACGCGATCGGTTCCTCGAGTCCCTTGGTCCACACGCAGGGACTCTTCTCGATCCGCATGGTGACCCAGCGGCACTCGAACCGGCGCTCGAGGTTGTCGGTCAGCGTCGCCCAACGCTCCTCGCCGTCCTCGGGGAAAAAGCCGACTCCGGGCAGGATGCCCGACTTCACGAGGGTCTGGAATCCGTTGCATATCCCGATCACCGGCTTTCCAGCCGCGACGAAATCCGAGACTTCCTCGCGGAAATAGGAGGCTATGTCGAGGGCGAAAAGGCGTCCGGCGCCGAGGGCGTCGGCGTAGGAAAATCCGCCCGGAACCACGAGGATCTGGCCTTCGGCCAGCAGGCCGCGCCTCGCCTTCAGGTCGTTCACGTGGACGATCGCCGCGTCGGCGCCGGCGAGTTCGAGGGCGCGCTCGGCGTCGATGTCCCTGTTGATTCCGGCGGCGTGGAGTATGATGGCCCTGGGTTTCATCGTTCGCCTCCCTTGTCGGCGTCTCCGCCGTCGGCGCCGTCGCCTACGAAATCGCCCAACGCTTGACGCCCTTCCGACGAATAGGCTCGCGCCAGCGCCGCGAAGCCGACGACGGCCGCAGCTCCCCCTTCCGGGCCGCCCACCGCGATGCGCGGCTCCGGGGACACGCCGCCGATCCGCAAGCAGGGCGCGCCGGACATCGCGGCCTCGAAGGCCGCGGCTTTCCCCGCCTCCACTTCGACGATAAGGCAGCCGTTCGTCTCCCCGAAGAGAAGGAGGTCGGCGCTTCGCGCCGCGCCCGGGGCTAAACGGCAGGGCTCGCCGTTGGGATGCGGCTCCAGGGCCGCCTTCGACACCGCCGCGAGGTCGAGGTCGGCGCCCCGATTCCCGCCAAGGCACATCTCCGCGAGCGCCGCCCCAAGGCCGCCGTCCGAGAGGTCGTGGCAGGCGGACACGAGGGACGCCATGATGGCGGCGTGCAGTTTTCGATAGACAGTCGGGGCTCTGCGCGAGAAACCCGGTCCCGGACCGACCGAGCCGGCCGCCGCGGCCCGGCCGCCCGAGGAGCGGAGCGCGGACTGCAGCACGGAAGCCTCCAGGACGGGCCGGAATTCGCCGACGAGGTAGAGCGCGCCCGAATCGGTCTTGAGGTCGGTAGTCGGCGCGCGTCCGACATCGGGCACGACGCCCATCGCGGAAATGAGGAGGGAGGGAGGAATCGCGATGCGCGATCCGTCGGGTCCCTCGAACTCGTTGTTGAACGAGTCCTTGCCGCAGAAGAAGGGCGAGCGATGCGCGATCGAGACATCGCGGCAGGCCTTCGCGGCCAGGAGGAGACTCCAGAGGTTCTCGGGCTTCTGCGGATCGCCCCAGCAGAAATTGTCGACGATGGCGATCCTGTCGGGGTCGGCGCCCGAGGCGACGGCGTTGCGCACCGCTTCGTCGATGGCCGAAGCCGCCGCGTTGTACGAATCCGCCTCGCCGTAGCGGGCGTTGAAGCCGTTGGAGATGGCGATGGCTCTTGTTCCGCCGGTCTCGAGCGGCTTGACCACCGCGGCGTCCGAAGGCCCCGACTGAAGAGCACCGGCGAAGGGCCCCGTCCTGGTCGCGCACTGCACCTCGTGGTCGTAGCGGCGGATCGCCCATTCCTTCGAGGCTACGGCGTGATGGGCCATGATCCGGGGAAAGAGCGCTTCCAGGGAAGGTGGCGCCGCCGCCGTTGCCGCCGCCGCTGCGGGCGAAGCCTCATCGGCCGCCTTCGCCCCAGCCGCGGCGGCAGCCCCGGCAGCCTCCGAGGCCGCGGGCGGCGCGGCCCTGAGCCGGCGCTGCGGCGCCCCGCGGTGGAGGAACCCGCAGTCGAGGTCGAGGACAGTCTCGCCATGATAGCGCACAACAAGCCTGCCGTCCCCCGTGAAGCGCCCGAGATCGCAGCGCTCGACGTCGTTGGCGTCGCACATCGCCGCGAGATCGCCCATCTTTTCAGGCGGCACCGCGATCACCATGCGCTCCTGCGCCTCGGAGAGCCATATCTCCCAGGGGGCGAGCCCGGCGTACTTGAGCCGCACCTCCGAAAGGTCCACGTCGCCGCCCAGCTCCGACGCCATCTCGCCCACGGCCGAGGAGAGGCCGCCCGCGCCGCAGTCGGTGATGCCCGAATAAAGGCCGGCGTCGCGCGCGGCTACGATCACCTCGGTGACTTTCTTCTCGACGATGGGCGCGCCGATCTGGACCGAGGAGCCGGCGGTGTCGAGCGTGGCGCCGTCCATCGTCATCGACGAGAAGGTCGCGCCCCTGATTCCGTCGCGCCCGGTCCTGCCGCCCAGGACGACGATCCTGTCCCCGACCTTCGGCTCGTTGAAGAAAGCGCCCTTGGGAGCGATGCCCGCGCAGCCGCAGTAGACCAGGGGATTCGCGGCGTACTTCTCGTGGTAGTGGATGCCTCCGTTCACCGTGGGGATGCCCATCTTGTTGCCGTAGTCCTGGACGCCGGCGACGACGCCGCTCCTGATATGCTCCACCGAAAGCCCGCCTGCGGCGGCGCCTTCCTGTCCGGGGAGGCCGAAGCAGAGCACGTCGGTCACCGCGATCGGGCGGGCGGAGACGGCGACCACGTCGCGGATGACGCCTCCGACTCCCGTATTCGCCCCGCCGAAGGGCTCGATGGCCGAGGGGTGATTGTGGGTCTCCACCTTGAAGGAAATGTCGTGGGCCTCGTCGAAGGCCATGATCCCCGCGTTGTCCTTGAAGGCCGAAACAATCCAGGGAGCGCCGATCTCGTCGGTCGCCGCCTTGATGTAGGTGCGGAGGATATTGTCCACCTGCGGCGGAAGCCCCGCCTTCTCGCCGCCCTCGACGTCGATCAGCGCCTTGAAAGTCTTGTGGAAGCAGTGCTCGCTCCAGGTCTGCGCGATCATCTCGAATTCGACGTCGGTGCAGGCGCGCCCCTCGGTCGCGAAATAATCGCGGATGGCCGCCAGTTCGCC
>JAJTBU010000383.1 GCA_021286735.1 bacterium | reverse complement strand
CATCATGAAAGGCTACATCGACCGCGTCTTCAGGCCTCCCTACGCCTACGACTACGAGGAAAGCGCGGCGGGCCTGGCCGAGACGATACAAAAGCTGGGCGGAAAGATCGGTATCGTCTTCAATACGTCGAACACCGAGGAGCGCCGCGAGCTTGAATATTTCCATGATCCGCTCGAATATGAATGGATAAAGTGCGTATTCGGCTTCTGCGGGATCGAACGCTGCTCGAGGCGAATGTTCCGGGTCGTGGCGGAGAGCGGCGCCGAGGAGCGGACCGCGTGGCTCGGGCAGGTGAAGGGCGATATCGAAAGATACCTGTAGCGTTCATGACGTGAACGCTGCTATGGAGGTGGCGATGGCGGCGGTGCGGATGGAAAAGATTGAATCGACGCTGCGCCTCGCTATTGAATTCCGCGCCAGGCTGGCGCGGGAAGATTTAGGCGGAGCCATCGAGTTGTTGAGCGACAGCTGCCTCATCGACGCGCCGGAAGGGGTTTTCGCGGGCAGAGAAGAGGCGAAGCGATATTTTAAGCATCGCGCGGAAGAGCGGCGCGGAGCGGCGCAGGAAGTCGAGGAGATTTTCGGAATGGGATTCCGGTGCGTTGTGCGACTCAAGGACGGGAATCGGCGGAGCCTTGAATTATTCAAGGAGGAGCGCGGCGTTTTGAGCGAGATACTGATTTACGCAAAGAACGCGCCGGCGGACACAATTCGGGGGTGAGGATTGGAATTTTTGTGGACATTCGAGAGCAACGAGAAAGCGGAGCCGCTCATCATAAGCCTTCAGAACAAGGCGATAGCTTTCGAGCTGCAGTCGAAAGGCAAGCAGGGAAAGGGTGGCGGCGACGTGTCCGTCTACGTGGCGGAAGAAGATTACGTGGTCGCCAAGAAACTGTTGATGAAACATCGCAAGCGGAAGCCGAGCGCCTGAGACCGATCCTGTGGGGCTCGATTCGAGGGCCTGGGACTACTCTCGCGGCTTGCCGGCTGCACCGAGTTTTTCGCGTTCGATGAGCGCTCCTTTGAGCGCTGGGCCCCAGCGGTAGCCTCCCAAGGCGCCCGACGCGGCGATGACCCGGTGGCAGGGTACGAATATCGCGATCGGATTGGCGCCGACGGCGGAGCCCACGGCTCTCGCGGCTTTCGGGCGGCCTAGCGACGCGGCGAGTTCGCCGTAGGTGACGAGACTGCCTGTAGGAATTGTCAGGAGTTTCTGCCATACCGCGACCTGGAACGCGGTGCCGCGGAGATGAAGGGTCAGGGATCCGCGGCCATCGGCCGGCGGGAGGCCTGAGGCGACTGCCTTGAAAGCGGCGGCCAGCGAGGCGGCGACGGACGCGGCGGAGTTGTCGGCGACAAGTTTCGCATCGCTCCATCGGACGGCGAGACTTGCGAGAAGCGCCTCAATTCTGGAGGTTTGGGAAGGCCCCGCCTCGCCGAGGAACTCCAGGGCGCAGAGGCCGAATGGCGTCATGGCCGCCAGCGCCGCCCCGAAAGGGGTTTCCTGGATGGACCAGCGGAGATCGAAACCGCGCGCGGGATGAACTGGTTCCGCCGGCGCGGGGACTCCGGTCGTCGCAACGAGGTCGGAAAAACGGATGCGTTTCATCGAAGCCATCGGTAGCCTCCTGATTCCATAACCATATTCCAGCCTGGAAGAAATTTCCACTTTCGCAAGGACGAAGTCATGAATTTTACGCTGCTGAGAGAACGATATTCGGTCTGTCGATATGGCCCGGAGGAGATGCCGGTCCTCGATTTCAGCGGACAGGAGCTGCTCTGCGTGGCGAGGACGGCCGAGGAGACCTCGGTGGTCTGCCGCTCCGTCATGGCGACGGGGGCGGCGCG
>JAJTBU010000031.1 GCA_021286735.1 bacterium | reverse complement strand
CATCATCAGCTGCATGGGCGCGGGCAACAAGCTCGACCCGACCCGCCTTGAAGTAGCCGACATCTACGAGACCTCGGTATGTCCCCTGGCCCGCGTCATGCGCGCCGAGCTGCGCAAGCGCGGGATCGCCGCCCTCGAGGTGGTCTACTCCAGGGAGATCCCCATCAAGGTGGTCGAGGCTGAGAATCCCTGCCGCACTGGCTGCGTCTGCCCCAAGAAGGACCGCACCTGCCTCGGTCGGCGCAGCGTCCCGGGCTCGGTGTCCTTCGTCCCCTCGGTGGCGGGACTCATCATCGCCTCGCGCGTGGTGAGGAACCTCATCGGCGGCATGGTCGCCGGCGCTTGACATGATACTACCACAAAGTGGTATATTACTCTCAATGAATCGAACCATCGACCTCGAACGACCGGAGGTAGCGGAGGGACGCCTGTCCCTCCGTGCGTGTCTCTTCCCCAACGCCCCCGCCGCCTAAAAAAAGCGGCGCCGCGGCGCGTCCTGCCCGCTCCACAGATCGAAATGTCCACATGCAAAGCCGCGCCCCGCCCGATCGCGGGCGCAAAAAGGAACATACCGTGCATTACGCCGAAAAAATCACCGACCTCGTCGGAAACACCCCCTTAGTCCGCGTCGCGGCGCCGAACGCCGCCCCTGGAGCCATCGTCCTCGCCAAGATCGAGTCCTTCAACCCCTTCTCGAGCATCAAGGACCGCATCGGCCTGGCCATGATCGAGGACGTCGAGCGCCGCGGCGCCCTCAGGAAGGGCGACGTCATCATCGAGCCGACCTCGGGCAACACGGGCGTGGCGCTCGCCGCGGTGGCCGCCGCCAAGGGTTACCGCGCCATCCTCACCATGCCCGAGACCATGAGCGTCGAGCGCAGGAAGCTCTTGGCCGCCTACGGGGCTGAGCTCGTTCTGACCGAAGGCGCCAAGGGCATGAAGGGCGCCATCGCCAAGGCCGAGGAACTGGCCGCGGCGATCCCGGGCGACTTCATTCCCAGCCAGTTCGAGAATCCCGCCAACCCAAAGGTCCACAGGGAGACCACGGCCGAGGAAATCTGGCGCGACACCGAGGGGAAGGTCGACATTCTCGTGGCGGGAGTGGGAACGGGAGGGACGATCACCGGCGTCGCCTCGGCCCTGAAGCCGCGCAGGCCGGGGTTTGTGGCCATCGCCGTGGAGCCCCAGGCCTCGCCCGTGCTCTCGGGCGGCCAGCCCGGCCCCCACAAGATACAGGGCATCGGCGCGGGCTTCGTGCCGAGCATCTACGACGCCGCCCTCGTCGACGAAATCATCCAGGTGAAGCCCGAGGACGCGGGGACGACGGCGCGCGCGCTCGCCAGGCACGAGGGCATCCTCGCGGGCATCTCGTCGGGCGCGGCCCTCTGGGCCGCCAGGCAAGTCGCCGCGCGCCCCGAGAGCGCAGGCAAGCTCATCGTCGTCATCCTGCCCGACACGGGAGAGCGCTACCTCTCCACCTGGCTCTTCGAGGAGCCTTCGGAGGCGGCGGCCTCAGCGGCGAAATGACCTGAATTTCCCTCGGCGCCCCTTTTTCAGAGGGCGGCGCCGTTGGCCGAGGCGTCGGCGCCGGCCGGCGGGGGAATCGTCTGCCCGGCGGCGAGCTGCTCCACGAGGTCCTTAAGCTTGATGAACACCTCGCAGCGGTAGCAGTGCCGCTCGCCCTCGCCCGAGGCGCGCGCGGAGGCGCAGAGCCCCCCGGTGAAAAACCAGCAGAAGTGCCCCTCGCCGACGACGTGGGCCACGCAGTCGCGCCGCGCCTCCTCCGAGCATGAGGTGAGCGTCCAGCAGGGAGCCACGGGCGCGAAGGCCTCCTGGTTCAGCTTGAAGAGCAGGAAGTAGACCATGCGCTCGACGTTGGAGGGAATGTTCCGCCAGCCCTGCTCGTAGCTCTCGACCGCCTTGAGCGACACGCCGAGCAGCTGCGCGAGCTCCTTCTGGCTCTTTCCGAGCAGGGCGCGCGCCCGCGCGAAAGTGACTTTATCCATGGGGCGGAGCGCCGCCTCGCCCTCGCCGAGGGCATCCTCATTGTCGATAGTCGCCACGATGTGCCTCCGAAACGCCACGCTGTGGTAGCGCGTCATTGTGCCGCATCGCGGCGAATTGCGCAAGAGAAGGGCCGCGGATGGCTCGTCCCCGAGCGGGCCGCGGCCCTCGCCGCCCGCGCGGGAAAGCGCGCTTTAGAAGGCCGGCACCACGCCGCCGCCGTAGGTTTTGAGTATGAAGTCCTTCACTTTCTGCGAGGTGAGGGCCTTGGCCAGGGCCTGGATGCGCGGATCCTTCGTCTCGCCCTTGCGCGCTACCAGGATGTTGGCGTAGGGGGAATCGCCGCCCTCGAGGAGGAGGGAGTCCTTAACGGGGTTGAAGCCTGCCTGCAAGGCGTAGTTGCCGTTGATGATCGAGCCGGCCACGTCCTCGAGAGTGCGCGGAAGCTGCGGCGCCTCGATCTCCTTGAGCTGGAACTTCTTCGGGTTCTCGGCGATATCCTTGATGGTGGCCTGGAGCCCGGCGTTCGCCCTGAGCTTGATGAGGCCCTTGGACTGGAGGAAGATGAGGGCCCTCCCTTCGTTCGTCGGGTCGTTGGGAATGGCGATCGTGGCGCCCGCGGGGAAGTCCGCCACTTTCTTGTACTTTTTGGAGTATAGCCCGAGCGGCTCGACGTGGACGGCCACCACGCTCTCGAGGCTCAGCTTGCGCTCGCCGGCGAAGGCCTGGAGGTAGGGGAGGTGCTGGAAGAAGTTGGCGTCCAGCTGCTTCTCCGCCAGGGCGATGTTCGGCGTGACATAGTCGGTGAACTCGATGATCTCGAGCTTGATCCCCTGGGCGGCCAGGTCGGGCTGGACCACCTTGAGAATCTCGGCGTGGGGCACGGCGGTGGCGCCGACCTTGAGGACGGATTCCGCCCCGGCGGCGGAGAGCGACGCGATGGCCAACAGGCCGGCGAGCAGGACGATGAATGCTTTGCGGTTCATGGATGAACCTCCGTGAATAGTTGATGAGACGCCACAGGGCATCGTTGGGGAACCTGGGTTGGGGAGAGGCGCGACGGGGACGGAGCGAGGGCTTCGGGGAGCGTTTAGCGGCGCAGAAGACTTGCGGTGAAAAGCTTGAGAGCGGAGCGCGGCCTTCGAAGGCCGCGGCGCATCAAACATACGCGATCGTGAGAATGTCTATCGATGAGTCTGACGGCTCTACGTGCTAAAAGAGGAAGGGAGTGCGCGCGCGGCGCGATGCGGTGTGCGGCCCGAGACGGCCGCGACGCATGAAACATACGGACATGATCGAGTTCTTCATAGCGTGAGGGGAAGATGCACCGAAGCGGGCGTTTCTGTCAATCGGAGGGGCGCCGCTCTTCGCGACGCCCGGAACACTTTCTGGAAAACGCCCGCGCTTAGCCCGTCACGTCGCCGCCCGGCTTTCCGCTGCGGCGGGCGGTGCCTTAGTCTTCGCGAGCGCGGCGCCGAGCCAGGCGAACCACGCTATCAGCATGAGCCCGAAGGCGAGCGCGGCATCATGCAGCGGCGGGACAACGGAGGCGAGTCCAGTCGCGCCCACGGCGACGCCGAACCAGCCAAGCGGCTTTGACAGCGCTCCGCTTCGCAGCGCCACGATGCTCACCACAAGTATCCATAGTCCGCCGAGCAGCTCGCCCCCGGCTCCGCCGAGCGCCTGCGCGACCGGCTCAATCCCCAGCCACGCGGCCTGAGCCTGCGCAGGGTCCGCTTTGTTCAGGGCCACGATAGTCGTCATGCCGTAGTTGAAGATCATCCCGCTCGCAACCAGGGCGAAGGCCCATAGCAGGGCGATGGCGGTGCCCATGCGCATCGTGGCGGGCGCGTGAGCCCTCATTCTGTCGTACAGCGCGAAGGCCACCACTCCCAGTGCGATGCCGTAGAAAACATAGGTGACGAGGTACATCGCGTACATGTTCGCGTAGTTGGCGACGATGAGCGCGACTTTTTCCGCGGCTGTCCCAGCGCCGAGGTAATCGACCACGAGCAGGAAAAAGGGCATAGCCGCGAGCAAGGCAAGCGCGATATAGAGCGCCGCCGCGCCTCCCGCCGTTTGCCGCCTGGCCTCATCGCGAGTCAGTGTCTTCATGCAAGCCTTCCTTTGGCACGCCGAAGCGCTTGCGCGTCTCGGCAGCCGACGATATACTTACTAAGTAAGTGTCAGCAATAGTGCACTTACTTAGTAAGTCTGTCAAGTCATTGGAGTGAAAATGCGAGAAAGCACTCGCGGCGGCGGGAAAAATGCGATATCTCCCCTCCCCTTGAATCGAAGTCGAGTCCTCGCCGCGGCGGTGGAGCTCGCCGACGAACGCGGGATATCCGCGGTAACCATGCGTGAAGTGGCATCGCGGCTCGGCGTCGAAGCGATGTCGCTCTACAACCATATCGCCAACAAGGACGACCTCCTCGACGGCATGGTCGATCTCGTTGTCGAGCAAGTCGATCTCCCTTCCGATATCGTTGGCTGGCGCGAGGCGATGCGCCGCCGAGCGGTATCCGCGCATCAAGTCTTCGGCCGCCATCCCTGGGCGCCGCAACTCCTCGATTCGCGCAAGACGAGCGGTCCTTCGCGGATGCTCTACCTGGACTGGGTGCTCGGCACGCTGGTGAACGCCGGATTCTCCCTGGAGGGCGCGGCGCGGGCGTTTTCGCTGCTCGACAGCTATATCTACGGCTTCGGCATGCAGGAATTCAACATGGCGGCCGACAGCGACGCTTCGCCCGAGGAAATGGCCGCGCAGATCCTGGCGTCGATTCCCGCCGAGAAGTACCCCCACTTGCACAGGATGGCGTCGCAGGCGATGGAATCGGGCTACGACGCCGAAGCCGACTTTGAATTCGGGCTGGAGCTCATCCTCGATGGACTGGAAACGCGGGCGTCGGCCGGGATCGCGGGGTAGGGGCGGACTATGCGGCGCACTATAGATAGGTTTTTATATATAATATAAAATTTTCATATAATTACATTTTTTTACATTAGCTCTCTTGAATATTCAAAAACAGCTTATTATACATAGTTGTACACCAAAAGTTGTTCATAAAAAAAGTTGGAGGCTTGTATGAAAAAAGTAGTCCGCAAGGCCGGCCATTATTTGGCCCTGGCCGCCACCCTCGTCGTTTTTTTAATTTCCTGCGCCAACCCGGTTGCCGATATGAGCTCAAGCGCCGCACTCGGAGAAGCGGCAGCTCGCGCAACGGTCGCGCCCACCCAGACTTCCAGCTACACGCTGTGGGCGGGACAGACCATCAACGCAGGAACCGTCAGCTTCGCGAAAGATGCCTCGAATCTCTACATCACCTACGCGACAAACGGCAATTACCTCATCCAGACCACACACGTCTGGGTGGGCGCCGATCCGAGCGCGGTCCCGCAGAACAAGAACGGCATTCCCGTTCCGGGACAATTCAAAACGCCGGGAACGGGCAATTTCGGTTCGGAGGTGAACTACAGCCCTACGGTATCCACCGCGACGATCACCGTTCCGCTCACATGGCCGGCAGGCACCACGCTCACGATCTACGCGCACGCGTCCTTGCTGAGCGCCACGGCGTCCATCGCCAACCAGACAGGGTTTGGCGGCGATATAGGCGTGAATATCGCCGATAATGGGCGCTGGTACTACTACATCGCCGGTTTTGATCCGCGCGGAGTTCCCGACGTTCCCGCCACTGTCGCGCCCACTACGACCACGACCATGCCCGCCACCTCCACGACCCTTCCGCCGGTCGTCTACTACACCCTCTCCGGAACGGTCTTCCACGACGCTAACAACGACGGCGCGCTCAACGGCTCTGAAACCGGCTTATCCGGCGTCACCCTGACGCTGAACGGCGGCGCGACCGCCGTCTCCGGCCCCGATGGAACCTACACCTTCACCGGCCTTCTCCCCGGCGCCTACACCGTGACTTCCGGCGGCAAGACCGGCTACTTCGCCACGCCCTACGACACTCCCGTCGAGTCCCGCTCGGCGACCATCGCAGCCGCTTCCGTGAGCGGGCTGAACTTCGGCCTCTCCTACGAGAGCATCTCCGGCTTCGCCTTCAAGGACACCAACGCCGACGGCGTCAAAGCCGCGGGCGAACTGGGCATCGGCGGCGTCGCCCTCAGCCTCTCCGGCGCGGCTTCCGCTTCCGCGACTACCGGCGCCGACGGCTCCTATCTCTTCGACCACCTCAGGGGCGGCAGCGCCTCCTACAGCGTCGCCGCGGGCAATGTCTCCGGCGAATTCCATACGCCCTATCTCGCCCCCGTAACCTCGTGGACCGGCGCGGCGAGCGCCTCGAACGTGAACTTCGGCTACTCGCATGAGACCGTCACCGGCGTTGTCTTCTACGATGCGAACAAGAGCGACAGCTATCAGTCAGGCGAACCCCTCCTGGGCGGCTTTACGGTCAGGCTCTCCAACGGCGCCTCAACGACGAGCGCGGCCGACGGCTCCTACACCTTCGACAACCTGCCCGGCGCCACGACCTACACTGTCTCGGCCGACGACAGGGCCGGATTCGTCCACAGCGTGGCGGCTTCCCGCAGCGTCGCACCCAGCAACTCCCTGCCCGGCGTCGTCAACCTCGGCTTCGCGACCGACTACAGCTGGATCAACGGCAAGCTGGCCAACGGCTTCACGATCGGCTACTGGAAGACCAACCTGGACAAGGCGATCGCGGGCAAGACGGCCGGAACCCAAGTGACCAAGGCCGCCCTGCTCGGCTATGTCGACCAGCTCTCCAACTTCGCCCTCTGGCCGCTCAACCCGGCGACCATGCAAGCCGCGAGCGACATCCTGAGCAAGACCGGCTCGCTCTCGACCGACTTGCTGGCCAAGCAGCTCATGGGTTCGGAGTTCAACTACGCCTCGGGCGCCTACATCGGCGGCAACGCCCTCGCGACGAGCTTCTTCCTCTACGACGGCGAGTACATGCTGGCCAACGCGGGCTCCTTCGGTTCGGCCCAGCTCCTCGCCCAGAAAGACAAGTACGACGCCTACAACAACAGCCACGGAGGGGCCGTGATCTTCTAAGGCTTCCCGCGGGGCGCGGCTTTTGCGGTCGCGCCTCGAAGGGACGCAGCCCGAAAAGGGGCTTCCAAAAAAAAGGGCCGCCTGCTGTTACCCAGCAGACGGCCCTTTTGCTTTTTCGGCGTCTTGGGCTCCCTCGCGGGAAACCCGGACCCGGCCGCTTATTTCATGCGCTTATTTCGCGGCCGCGGCGCTGGCTCCGGCTATCCTGCCGAAGACCATGATGTCGGCGATGGCGTTGCCGCCCAGGCGGTTGCCGGCGTGGATGCCGCCGGTCACCTCGCCCGCGGCGTAGAAGCCGGGGATGGCCTGGCCCTTGGCGTCGAGGACGCGCGCCTGGGTGTCGATCGCGATGCCGCCCATCGTGTGGTGGACGGAGGGCGAGCGCGGCGTGGCGTAGAAGGGGCCCTGGGTCAGCTTGGGACCGAAGTTGCGCTTGCCGAACTCGGGGTCGACGCCTGCCTCGATGTAGCCGTTGTACTTGGCGATCTCGGCCTGCAGGCTGCCCGCGGGCATCTTGAGCTGCTGCTCCAGGCCGGCGAGCGTGTCGGCCTTGTACACGTCGTGGTTCTTGATCAGGGTATCGATGTCGTCGCCCCAGCCGTTCTTGGCGCCCGGCTGCGGGTTGCCCGCGGTCACCTGGTCGCAGATGATGTAGAAGAGGCCTTTTTCCTGCTTCAGGGCGCCCGCGGCGAGGACGTCGCGCTCGGCGTACTCGTTCACGAAGCGCTTGCCCTGGCTGTTGACGAAGACTTGGCTCTCGGCGCTGCCCCAGAGGCCGCCGGCGAGGGAGCCTGAGACGGGGTGCGAGGAGGGCATCAGCTGGATGAAGCCCATGCCGACGAGGTTGGCTCCGACCTTCTCGCCCATCACGATGCCGTCGCCGGTGGCGGTCGGCGCGTTGGTCGTGGGCATGGTCAGGGGCATCGAGGGCCAGTAGGTGTTGTACTTAGCGCGCATCGCGGGGTTGGCGCCGAAGCCGCCGGTGGCCATGATCACGCCCTTGGAGGCCTTGAGGGTCACCTTGGTGCCGTCGGCCTTGGTCGCCTTGACGCCGACCACGCGACCCTTCTGGGTGATGAGTTCGTCGGCCTTGGTCTCCAGCATGATCTCGACGCCGAGTTTCGTCGCGTTGTCGGAGAGCGTGCCGATGAAGCCTGTGCCGACCGGCTTGTTCGTGGAGTGGGTCCTGGGCCAAAGGGCGCCGAGCACCGTGTAGATGTTGTCGGTGAAGTGGAGTCCGAGTGACTCCAGCCAGTCCATGGCCTTGGGGGAGTTGGTCGCCAGGGTGCGCACCAGCTCGAGGTTGGAGTGAATCTCGTTGCCCTTGAGGTCGACGCGCTTGCCGCCGAAGTAGGCCTGCATCATGTGCAGCTCGACGGAGTCGAAGAGGGTGTCGGAGCCGGAGGCGAGGTAGGCGTTGATCTGGCCCTTCAGGGTCTTGAGGGTCGGGCCGAACTCGCCGACCGTGGCTTCGTCGATGGCGAGGAAGGCCTTGAGGTCGCCGAGGAGGGGCTTCGTCATCTTGACCTTCTGCTGGCGGGCCTGGTCGACGGCGTTGTAGGCGCCGCCCGCCCTGATGGTGTTGCCGCCGAGGGCGGGCGCCTTCTCGATCAGCACGACCTTGGCGCCGGACTGGGCCGCGGAGACCGCCGCCGCGAGGCCCGCGCCGCCGCCGCCGACGATCACGACGTCGGCCGACTTTTCGATGGCCGCGCCGGCCGTCATTTTCTCGGCGCCTGCCTTGGTCTGCAGCTTGTCCACCGATCCGCCGGCCTGTTTGACGCAGTCGGCCACGGCGTCGATGATCGCCTTGGACGTGAGGCTCACGCCCGAGACCACGTCGACGGCCAGGGTCTGGTTCTTGACGATGGAAGCCGGCACGCGGGCGATGGCGGGATCGGAGATTCCCGGCGTCTCGCCGTGCTTGACCACTTCGACGCTCTTGATCGCGGTGGCGGTGAAGGTGGTCTTCACGGTGACGGTGCCGTTCTTGCCGGCGCCGACGCCGGTGTACGTGCCCGCCTTGAACATGGCGGCTTCGCCCGAGGGCTGGCTGGCGCAGGCGACGAGCGCCAGGGCTGCGAGAGCGCAGGTCAGCGCGATCGCGGCGGTCCTTAAGAATCGCTTCATGCGGAACTCCTTGAAGGGAATGATGGCCTTGGGGAGCCTTCCGCCGCGAGCGGAGCGCGAAGCAGGGAACGACGACAGCGGCGCGGTGGGCGGACTTATCCCAGGCTTGGGTCGAGGCTAAACCGCGTGGTCGCCACGTGGTCAATAGATAGAATATTATTTTATCGAAAAACCGAGGGAGATTGAGTAGAGCCTGCCCTGCTCCGTCTCGGTGTAAGTACCTACGATGCCCGTCAGGTCGCTCGCGATCTCCGCGCCGCGCCGCGCCACCTCGTCGAAGATGCCGTTCAGGTCGCTCTTCCGCAGACTGAAAGGATCGTAGGTTCGCACGACGGTGCAGAGATTGCGGTGCCGGGCGAAGAAGGTGACAGGCGGCCTGGTGTCCAGGCCGAGCTTCAGCGCCCATTCCTCGCGGACTCCCAGGCCCACCGAAATGGGGAGGGCGTCGTCGCCGCCGTCCAGGAGGCTCGCCCGCGGGGCGTTGAGCGCGACGCAGACGTACTGGGGAAACTTAAGCCACTGGTCCAGGGCCCGCATCGCCTCCTCGGTGATCTGCGCGTCCTTGCCGAACACGATGAGGCGGTAGAGGTTGAAAACCTCGCCCTCGCCCCGCTCGCGCACGGTTCCGGCGGCCTGGGCCATCGCCGCGATCATTCCGCGCTGCTGCCTGACGCGCAGGAGCTTGGACTCCAGGGAGGCCAGCTCCTCCTCAAGGAGGCGCTCCTGTTCAGCGAAGAGGTCCTCCTGCTCGCGCAGGGTCGAGTCCTCCTTGCGGAGGATGGCCGCGATGGGGAGGTCCAGGCCGCGGCAGCTCCTGGTGAGCAGCATGTCCATCGCGTTGCGCTCGGAGTACATGCGGTAACTGTTGGGCGCGATGTCGGCCGGCTCGATGATGCCGCGGTCGACATAGTGGCGCAGCGTCTCGCCCGTGATCCCCGTCACGCGGCAGAAATCGCCGGCCTTGAAGAGTCTTCCCTTGCGGGTACGCTGCGTCTTCGAATTCATCGCGCTCTCCGTGGTTCCGCGTCCATCGATGCCCGCACTATGCCAGCGAAGGCCGCGAAGTTCAAGCGGTGGGCGGCGACCGTCGAGGGCCGGGGCGCACAGCAGCCATGCGCGGCCACCTCTTGCCCCGCCCAGGCGGGACCGGTATCCTTGGTCTATGGAAATCCCCCTCAGTTTGAGAAAACGGCCCGACGGCAGCCTCACCTACGGCATACCCCTCTGGTACCGCGCCATGACGGCGGCCATGATCGGCCTCGTCGTCGGGGGCAGCCTTTCCGGCGGCAACGCGCCCAACTTCGTCGCCTGGATCATCCTCGCCTTTCTCCTCTTCGGCCTCCTCTACGAGGAGCGCTGGATCGTCGATCCCCGAAGCGGGAAAGTCAGGCACCTGGGCGGCGTCTGGCCGGTCGCCAAGGCGACGGAGATCGCCTTCGGCGACATCGAGAGCCTGCGGCTCGAGGCCTTCGCCCGCGGAACCGTGCCCGGCTCCGGCGACGAGGCGGTAGGGGCGGTACACGATCTGTCCAATGTATTCGGCGACGGCGACGAGGCGGAGGAAAAGGCGCGAGCCTTCGCGATGATGCGCGGCAAGGATTCCGAGGATCCCGTCAAGAAGCAGCCCTCGCGCTTCGGGGCGAAGAAGCCCTACATCAACCTGGTGCTGAAGACGCGCTCGGGCGAGGACTACCTCATCGACACCCTCCCCGCGCGCCGCGCCGCCCGATTCAAAAAGGTGGGCGCCGCCTTCGCCGAAGTCTGCGGGGCTCCTTTCGCCGACAAGGGATAAACCAGGCGCGCAAAAAATGAGGGGCGGCCCGCGAACGGATATCCGTTCGCGGGCCGCCCCTCGTCGCATGCAAAGGCACTGCGGCTCCCGGCGTGGCAGCTCGACGCAGCCGCGACGACAGCCGCCGGCAGCCTCACTTCACCACTTCATCTTGACCGCGGGGCCGCGGAGTCAACCGCGCGACCCGCGACCCTGCCGCCGGCCCTTTAGTTCGTCGGCTTGTGGTACAGGAAGCAGGCCACCTGGTGGCCGCCCTCGACCTCCTGGAGCTTGGGCCTGCACTGCTTGCAGACATCCATGCGCTTCCAGCAACGGTCGTAGAAGTAGCAGCCCGGGCGCTGCTTGTCCGGCGAAGGCACATCGCCAGTCAGGATGATGCGCTGGCGCTTGGCCTCGATCTTGGGATCGGGGATCGGCGCGGCAGAGAGCAGCGCCTGGGTGTAGGGATGCAGCGGTTTCTTGTACAGGTCCTTGGAACCGGAGATCTCGACGATCAGGCCCAGGTACATCACGGCCACCCGGTCGGAGATGTACTGGATGACCGCCAGATCGTGCGCGATGAATAGATAGGTCAGCCCGAATTCCTGCTGCAGGTCCTTGAAGAGGTTGAGGATCTGAGACTGGATGGACACGTCCAGGGCCGAGACCGGCTCGTCGCAGAGCATGAGCTCCGGCTTGAGAGCCAGGGCGCGGGCGATGCCGATCCTCTGGCGCTGGCCGCCCGAGAACTCGTGCGGATAGCGGTTCTTGAAGAAGCGCGAGAGGCCCACGCGCTCCATCAGGTTCTCGACGCGGTCGTCGCGCTCCTCGTTGCTCATCTCCAGAAGCCCGCGCTGCTGGAAAATCTTCATCGGCTCGGCGATGATCTCGCCGGAGGTCATGCGCGGATTCAGGGAGGCGTAGGGATCCTGGAAGACCATCTGCATATTCTTGCGCGCCGCCAGGAGCTCGTGCGCGGGCATGGTGGTCAGATCCTTGCCTTTCAGGAAGACTTGGCCGGCGGTGGGTTTGTAGAGCTGGGCCACCGCGCGGGCCGTGGTGGACTTGCCGCAGCCGGACTCGCCCACGAGGCCCAGGGTCTCGCCCTTCCTGATGTTGAAGTCGACGCCGTCGACCGCGTAGATGAATTCCTTCTTGCGGGAGAACAGGGACCCCTTGATGGGGAAATGCATCTTGAGCCCGCGTACGTCGAGCAGCAGTTCTTTTTCGCTCATTTCTGTTCCTCCGCGTAGAGCCAGCACGATACGGCGCGGCCGTTCTCGGCCCGCGCGACGGCGGGATACTTCTTCTTGCAAATATCCATCGCCTTCTCGCAGCGCGGATAGAAGGGACAGCAGTCCGGCAGGTCGATAACGTTGGGCGGCTGGCCCTCGATGGAGTAGAGGCGCTCGGCGTTCTCCCTGTCCAGGCGCGGCACGGACTTTATGAGGCCCATCGTGTAGGGGTGCATGGGTTTCTCGAAGATATCCTCGGTCCGGCCCCGCTCCACGATCCTGCCCGCGTACATCACGCAGAGCGTGTCGCACATGCCGGCCACGACGCCCAGGGAGTGGGTGATCAGGATCACGGCCGTGCCCAGCTTCTTGGTCAGGTCCTGCATCAGCTCGAGGATCTGGGCCTGGATGGTGACGTCGAGGGCGCTGGTGGGCTCGTCGGCGATCAGAATCTCGGGGTTG
>JAJTBU010000382.1 GCA_021286735.1 bacterium | reverse complement strand
TAGGCGCTGTCGCCCACCGTGAGGCAGTCGACGCCGAGCTTCCTGAGGTAGACTGCGTGCTGGACGCCGAGCCCCGCCCCGCCCGTGGCCGAGTCGGCCCCGGCGATGATGAAGTCGGGCTTGTAGGCGGCTTTGATCTCCGGCAGGAGGGACTTGAGGGTGAATACGCCGCTCTTGCCCGCGATTTCGCCGATAAAGACGACATTGATGCTCACCGCGACACTTTACAGGCAAGGGAAGCGGTTGTTCAACCGGGCGATGGCAGGGCGGCGCGGGGGCGGCGACGGAGCGCGGGCGCTCACTGGTCCCTGTACTTCTGGACCTCGTCGAACACGTATTCGAGGGCGACCCCCGCGCTTCGGAACATCTCCTCGCTCTCGGCGCCGTCGTGATAGCGCCGCTCGGAGACTACCCTGACGATGCCGCAGTTGATGATCATCATCGCGCAGGTGCGGCAGGGCGTCATCCGGCAGTACAGCGTGGCCCCCTGGATGGCGACGCCTCTCCGCGCCGCCTGGCAGATGGCGTTCTGCTCGGCGTGGACCGTGCGCACGCAGTGCTGGGTCACCGTGCCGTCCTCGTGGACGAGTTTTTTCATCTGGTGCCCCACCTCGTCGCAGTGCGGAAGACCGCTGGGGGCGCCCACGTAGCCGGTGGCGAGGATCTGGTTGTCCTTCGCTATGACGCAGCCGGAACGGCCGCGGTCGCAGGTGGCGCGCTTCGCTATGGCGTTGCAGACTTCCATGAAGTATTCATCCCAGGTCGGCCTGGCGTAGTTCGACTCGTCCATCGCGGATCCCCCTCCTGGTCATCATTGCCCATGAAGTTTCGAGCGTCAAGGGCGGGGCGGCTAAGGCGCGGCCCCGGACGCCGACGGCCGCGCGGGAAAGCCCGCGAAGCCGCGTTTTCCACCTTACGCATCGGCCGCTTTTCTGCTATGGTTGCATGGTTTGCACCGCGGAGGTTCCAAGATGAAACGCTGTTCCACGATTCTATGCGCGCTCCTCTTCCTGGCGTCTGCCACGAGCCTGGCCTCCTGCCAGACCAGCAGCCGCCCCGACGGACTCTATGCCATACTCGAGACGACCAAGGGCAACATCGTCGTCTCGCTCGAATATGAAAAAGCGCCCATGACCGTGGGCAACTTCGTCGGACTGGCCGAAGGCAAGCTCGACGCGGCCAAGGGAAGGCCCTACTACGACGGGATAACCTTCCATCGCGTCGAGCCCGGATTCGTCATCCAGGGCGGCGATCCCCTCGGCAATGGCACCGGGGGTCCGGGCTACAAGTTCCCCGACGAATTCTCGCCCGAACTCAAGCACGACGCGGCGGGCATCCTCTCGATGGCCAACGCCGGCGCCAACACCAACGGCAGCCAGTTCTTCATCACTCTCGACGCCACGCCCTGGCTCGACGGGAAGCACGCGGTCTTCGGCAAGGTGGTCGAAGGCATGGACGTGGTAAAGGCGATCCAGGTCGGCGACGCCATGAAGAAGGTCAGGATCGAGCGCGTGGGCTCCAAGGCCAAGGCCTTCGACGCCTCGCAGAAAGCCTGGAACGAGAGGCTGAGCGCTGCCTACGCCGCCCTGAGCGCCGCCGCCGAGGCCAAGAAGGCCGCCGACGCCGCGGGCATAGCGGCGAAATATCCCGACGCCGTCAAGGATGCCGACGGCATCTACCAGAAAGTGATCCGCAAGGGTTTCGGCGCCGTGCCGGCCAAGGGCGACACCGTCTCCGTGATCTACAAGGGCATGCTCCTCGACGGCACCGTCTTCGACCAGTCCGCGCTCTCGGGCGGTCCCTTCAAGTTCCGCGTCGGCACCGGCGAGATCATCGAGGGCTGGGACAAGGTAGTCCAGA
>JAJTBU010000381.1 GCA_021286735.1 bacterium | reverse complement strand
CCAGGGAGTTCCTCTCCTCGAGCCTGACCGTCCTGACGATCCTGGTCTGCTCCGTAGTCGCCCTGGGCATCGCCGCCACGCCCCTCATCGTGAAGGCCTTCGGATCGGACCCCGCCGAGACCGCCGTCCTGACCAGGATCATGTTCCCCTTCCTCGCCCTGGTGTCCTTCGCCGCCCTCTTCCAGGGCATCCTCAACTCCTACGGCATCTTCGCGCCCACGGGCTACGCCCCCATACTCTTCAACCTCTGCTTCATCGTCGTGCCCTGGGCCATCTCGCGCTGGACGGCCAACCCCGCCCGCGCCATGGCGGTCGGCGTCCTGATCGGCGGCTTCGCGCAGGCGCTCTGCCAGCTGCCCTCCGTGCTCAAGACGGGGGTGCGCTTCGGCTTCATCTCGCCGCGCCGCGCCTTCCGCAATCCGGGCATGAAGAGGGTCTTCGCCCTGATCGCCCCGACCATCATCGGCATGGCCGCCTACCAGATCAACGACCTGGTGAGCACCGCCTTCGCCTCGCGCGCCGGCACAGGCGTCGCCTCGAGCCTCCAGTACTCCCTTCGCCTCCAAGAACTCATCCTCGGCATCTTCGCCGTCTCGGCCGGCACGGTCCTCCTGCCCGGCCTGGCCGACGCCGTCCGGCGCGGCGACTGGGAAAGCTACTCCGCGCGCCTGGGGAAAACCCTCCAGACCCTCCTCATCGCCACCGTGCCGGTCGCGGTCTTCTCGATGATCACCGGCGAGCAGATCGTCGCCCTCCTCTTCAAGCGCGGCGGCTTTTCGGACGAGTCGGTGCGCCTCACAGCCTCGGCCTTCTTCTGGCACCAGACGGGCCTCGTCTTCATCGCCTCCAACCGGGTCATCGCGCCGGCTTTCTACGCGCGCTCCGACTCGAAAACGCCCGCCTGGGCCGGCATCGCGAGTTTCGTGGTCAACATCGCCATCGTCTCGCTGGTCGCCTATCCCTTCAAAGGCCCCGGCATCGCCTTCGCCCTTTCCTTTTCCAGCGCGGTGAACACCGCCATCCTCGTCGCCGTCCTCCTGCGGCGCCGCACCGCGGGCATGGCGCCGGCCCTGGCCAGGGGCGGACTCTACGCCCTCAGGCTTCTGGCCTTTTCCCTCGCGGCGGCGGCGCCCGTCCTCCTGCTGAAAGCCCCTCTTCTGGCGGCCTTCTCGGGCGCCCGCTCGAATCTCGTCGCGATCGGCGCGCCCTTCCTCCTCCTCACCCTCGTCTACGCCTGCGTGGGGGTGGGGCTCCTCGTCGTCACCAAGGACACCGTCGCCGGATCACTCGCGGCTTCCTTCCGCGCCCGCCGCGGGAGGTGACGCGAAAAGGCGTGCCAAGTTCCCGATTATCCATAAGCGCTCTTGACATCACCTTGCGTAAATGGTAAAGTCCCGATGCTTTAACCCGCGCCCCTGTAGCTCAGTCGGCAGAGCATATCCATGGTAAGGATAAGGTCAACGGTTCGATTCCGTTCGGGGGCTTTCTAGAATTTTGCAGTATGCAAGGCGCGGAGTGCGTTTTCGTTGCGCCGCGGAAGGATAATACGATGGCCGGAAAGAAACAGACGGTAGAGATAATCGCCCTGCAGTGCACCGAGTGCAAGCGCCGCAACTACACCACGTCGAAGAACCGCAAGACGATGCAGGAAAAGCTCGAGCTCATGAAATACTGCAAGTGGGAGCGCAAGCACACGCTTCACAAGGAAACCAAGGTCAAATAAGGCGATTCGCCGGATGTCGCAGTCCGGGGGTTTGGCTTTTTGCGATAGTGGGTCGCGCGTTCCCGAAGGGGGCGCGTGATTTCGTCTTAGGCCAGTAGCTCTAATGGTAGAGCGCCGGTCTCCAAAACCGGATGTTGAGGG
>JAJTBU010000380.1 GCA_021286735.1 bacterium | reverse complement strand
CTTGAGCCAGCAGATGTTCTTCTCCGCCACCTCGATCTCGTTGCCCTGGGCGTTGCCGCCGTCGGGGATGATGATGATGTCGTCCTTCCTAAAGAGGTCGTAGTTCGCCAGCAGGTACTGGATGCCGTACTTGGAGCCGACTTCCTCGTCGGCCACGAAGAGCAGCTTGATCGTGCGCGCGGGCCTGATGCCCTGCTTCAGGAAGGCCAGGGCGGCGAACACCGAGGAGACGAGCCCCTGCTGGTTGTCCTCGACGCCGCGGCCGTAGAGCCTGCCTTCCTTGACGACCACCTTCCAGGGATCGCTCTTCCAGTTCGAGCGCTCGCCCTCGGGCACGACGTCGAGGTGGGTCATCACCCAGAGCCGGGCCGAATCGTCCGCGCCGGGGATGGTCGCGACCAGATTGGGGCGAATTTTAGAGGCCACGCGCTCGTCGGGCGCGTCCATCCTGACGATGTCGGCGACGCCGTTGGCGCGAAGCCACTTCTCCAGGGCGACCGCCTTGTCCAGCTCGCCCTGCCCGCCCGACTCGGGGGCGAGGGCCGGTACCGAGGTCAGAAGGCTCTCGAGCTCGACGATGCCGTCGACGCTCGCGCGAATGAAGGAAAACACCTTGTCTTTCATCCAATGCTCCTTTTTGTTCCTATTTTAGTCTAGCTTGAGCGAGCGGCGGTACGCCCGCCAGGTCGTCGAAATCAGCGTGTCGAGGTCCGAGTGCCGGGCTTCCCAGCCCAGGAGCCGCTTGGCCGTCGCGCTCGAGGCCACCAGCTTGGCGGGGTCGCCGGGCCTGCGCCCGACGATGTTGGCGGGGATGGCCTTTCCCGTGATCCTGCGCGCGGCTTCGATCAGCTCGAGCACCGAGAGTCCCGACTCGGAGCCCAGATTGACGGTGAGGCTCTTCCCTTCCCGCGCGACGTACTCCAGCGCCGCCAGATGCGCCGCGGCGAGGTCGGACACGTGGATGTAGTCGCGCACGCCCGTACCGTCGGGCGTGGGATAATCGGTGCCGAAGACGTCCAGCGCGGGCCGCATTCCGGCCGCGACCTCCATGATCACGGGGATGAGGTTGGCGGGATTCTTCTCCAGCCCGTGGATGACACCCGCGGGGTCGTAGCCGGCGACGTTGAAGTAGCGCAGGGCGGCGAACTTGAGCCCCTTCAGCCTGTCGTACCAAGCCAGGATGCGCTCGATCTCGAGCTTGGTGAAACCGTAGTAGTTTTCGGGATTCTGCGGGTGGAGCTCGTCGATGGGCAGGTATTTCGGTTCGCCGTAGACAGCCGCCGAGGAGGAGAAGACGATGGTGCGGATGCCGGCCTCGCAGGCTGCGTTGATGATGTTGATCGTGCCTGAGATGTTCTGCAGGGAATACTTTTCGGGCACCAGCATGGACTCGCCCGCGGCCTTGGAGGCCGCCAGGTGCACGATGGCGTCGTAGCCCCGCCTCATGACGCCGAGAAGCCAGGGATAGTCGAGGATGGAGCCCTCGAAGAACCCATAGTCGGGGAAGAGATTGTCCCTGCTGCCGGTGGACAGGTTGTCCACGATGTCGACGCCGTGCCCCTTATCGGCGAAGAGCCGCGCCACGTGGCTGCCGATGTAGCCGGCGCCTCCGACGACCAGTACCTTCATACGCTTGGACCTCCGGGATGATTCCAATGATACAGCCAAGGGCGGCGGAGAAGGAAGGCATCCGAAGCTCGGAGCAATAAAAAAGCCACCCCGTGGGTGGCTCTGCCGCCGATCAGAATTGAACTGATGACACATGGATTTTCAGTCCATTGCTCTACCAACTGAGCTACAGCGGCGAAGGATGGGCGGTGCAAGAGTCGAACTTGCGACCCCCAGCGTGTCATACTGGTGCTCTA
>JAJTBU010000379.1 GCA_021286735.1 bacterium | reverse complement strand
CACCTATCTCTACGACTGGAGGCGCGGCGGCTATTCCTCGGTCGCCGAGAAACTCGGCATCGCGAAAAAACTGCCCTTCCCCCTCAAGGATTCCTGGAAAGTCCTGGGGACGATCAAGCCCGAGATCGCCGCGGCCACGGGGCTCGCGCCCGACACGGTCGTCACCATGGGCATCCACGACTCCAACGCCTCCCTCCTGCCCTATCTTGTCAAGGATTCCGGCACCGACTTCGTCGTGAACTCGACCGGCACCTGGTGCGTCCTCATGCACCCGCAGGAGGAATACGGCTTCGCGCCGGAGGAGCTGGGCAAAGTGGTTTTCTTCAACCGCTCCGCCTACAACAAGCCGGTCAAGACCGCCATCTTCCTGGGCGGCAAGGAATACGAGGTCTGGACGGGTCTCTTCGGCGCGAAATCCGGCGCCGCCCCTGCCGCAGCGGCTGCCCCGAGTCCCGCCCTCTACGCCAGGATCCTCGCCGATCGCTCGGCCTTCATCCTCCCGGAGATCGTTCCGGGCTCGGGGCAGTTCCCCGGATCCATCCCCCAGGCCGTCGAGGGCGGACGCCGCTACAGGCTCGCCGACATCGAGGCGGGGCGCGCGAGGCCCGCCTTCATGGACGACCCGGCCATGGCCGAGGCCGTCCTCAACCTCTCCCTGGCCCTGCAGACCATGGTCGCCCTCGAGCGCGCCGGACTCGCGCCGGGGCAGACGATCTTCACCGAGGGCGGCTTCCGCAACAACCGCGACTACAACGCCATCCTCGCGGCGGCCCTGCCTGCCAACCCGGTCCACCTGACGGACATGAGCGAGGCGACCTCCTTCGGCGCGGCGCTCACGGGTCTGGCCGCCCTCGAGGGAACGACGCCCTCGGCCCTCGGCGGACTCTTCTCGATCGCCCGCATTCCGGCCGAGCCGATGCCCGGCCTGGCGGATTTCGCGGCCTACCGCGAGAAGTGGCTGGCGCTGATCGCCGAGGCGCGCTGAGGCGCGTCGCGGACGGCCGCCAGCCGCCGCTTGCGTCGCGGCCGCGCGTCGTCTGGCCGCCCGCGCCCCTGTTCAGTATCTTATATAGCGAGATTTGCATTAAAGGAGAATCATCGATGAAGACGAAAGCGGTCCGCATATACGGCGTCAACGACCTCAGGCTCGAGGAATTCGAGCTCCCCGAAATCAAGGACGACGAAATCCTCGCCGAGGTCGTCTCCGACTCGATCTGCATGTCCAGCCACAAGCTCGCCATGCAGGGCGACGCGCACAAGCGCGTGCGCGGGCCGCTCGCCAAAGAGCCGGCCATCATCGGCCACGAGTTCTGCGGCAGGCTCGTCAAGGTCGGCGCGAAATGGGCGGGCCGCTTCAAGGAGGGCGACAAGTTCGCCATCCAGCCGGCCATCAACTATCAGGGCACGCTCTGGGCGCCCGGCTACTCCTATCGCCACATCGGCGGCGACGCCACCTACGTCGTCATCCCCGCCGAGGTGATGGAGATGGGCTGCCTCCTGCCCTACGAGGCCGACGCCTTCTTCATGGGCTCCCTCTCCGAGCCGATGTCGTGCATCGTCGGCGCCTACCACGCCCAGTACCACACCGCGCCGGGCTCCTACGAGCACGCCATGGGAATCGTCTCCGGCGGCAGCCTGGCCCTCCTCGCCTCCGTCGGCCCCATGGGCATGGGCGCCATCGACTACGCCATCCACGCCGAGCGCAAGCCCGGCCGCATCGTCGTCACCGACATCGACGACGCGCGCCTGAAGCGCGCCGCCTCCCTCATCACCGAGGAGGAGGCCAGGCAGAACGGCATCGAGCTGATCTCCGTGAACACGAAGGAGATCGCCGACCCGGTGGCCCACCTGGTGTCGCTCAACGG
>JAJTBU010000378.1 GCA_021286735.1 bacterium | reverse complement strand
CGGGCTGAATGAGAACATCGCCCGGCCGCCTTGTTCAAGTTTGGCGACGCTTGAGGCGCGGCACGGCGATGGCCGCAAGTATGGCGGCGATGGCGAGCGCGGCGGCGATCCAGACCGGCGCCGAATAAGCCGCGTCGACCTGGACGCGCTTGACCACGATGCCGAGGTAGGCCCAGACGATCACGAGGGGCGCGGCGATCTCGCGCTTGCCCAAGGCGAAATCCAGGGCGACCAAGAGGCCGACGCCTATCACAACCACCGTCCAGATCCTCGGGTCGAGGCCGAAGCCGTTCCAGCCCATTCTGACGAGGAGGGCCGTCGCGTTGGCGATGGTGGCGACCGATATCCAGCCGAGGTAGACCCGCAGGGGCGCGGTCAGAAAGAAGCGCCGCGAGGGTGTCACGTCACGGTCGGCGGCGAGGGGGCCGCCGGCGGCCAGCTTCACTTGGTTTCCATCCTCCAGGAGGATGAGAGTGGCCAGAATGATGAGCATGAGGGCCATCGAGACCCAGATGAGCCGCCAGTGCCAGGCGAAGATCCAGCCGGCGTTGGCCGCCGCGTTGACGAGGAAGAGGATCGCGTCGTAGCGACTCCAGGCGGCGCGCCCCGAGGGCAGCTTCCCCGGCGCTGCGGGAATGGCGGCGCGCCTCGCTTCGGCGATCGCGGCGGCGACGTACCCCGCGAGGAGCAGGTAGATAACGCCCCAGATCGCGAAGGTGAGTCCCGCGGGCACGAAGAGATTGGGGATTTCGTCGGAGAGGGCGGCGGTCGAGACGCCGTTGAGGGGAAGGACGTTGGCGAGTCCGTTCACGGCGACCACGCCCGCGAAGGCGAGCGCGGCGAGCAGGGCGGTGGCGAGGGGCGCCGGGCCGGACAGGTTGGTCTTGGTTGCCATGGGCTACCTCCAATTACTTTTATATATCGTTCTAGAATATATAAAAAGCCAGAAGGCGCCGGCAGCCGCTATCTATGGGCGAGCTGATGCCTCACATAGACAAGGACCCCGAGCCATATGAGCGCGAAACTTATCCACTGCGTCGGGCCGAAACGCTCCCCATACGCGAGGACGCCGAGAAGAAGCACGATCGTGGGCGAAATGTACTGGAGGAATCCGACGGCGAAAATTGGGATCCGCCTGGCGCCCGCCGCGAAAAGAAGGAGAGTGATGGCCGTGAGCGCGCCTCCGCCGATGAGCAAAACGGCGGAATCCGGCGAAGTGCCGAAGGAAAACCCCTTTTCGCGCATCCCGAACCACGCGATATACGCGAGCCCGAAGGGGAGGAGGAAGAGGATCTCATAGAAGATGGAATTGAGCGAGTTGATCTTTATCTTCTTCTTGACCAGGGAATAGACGGAGAAGGAGACGGCCAAGACGAGGGCGAGCACGGGCAGCCGCCCGTAGCCGACGACGGTGACCGCCACGCCGGCCCCCGCCAGCGCGAGCGAGAATGTCTTCGCGCGATTCAGTCTCTCCTTGAGGAATGCCCAGCCCAGGAAGGTCACGACGAGAGGATAGAGGTAGTAGCCCATGCTCAGTTCCACGAGGCGTCCCGAGGAGACCGCGATCAGGTAGGCTGTCCACTGGATGGCCAGGGAAAAGCTCGCGAGCAGGTGGAGGGAAAAAACCTGCCTCTCCGCGAGCGGGGCGAACAGGTGTTTCGGCTTATAGAAAGTGGCGAGGGCGGCGAGGAGAAAGACGAAAGCCCAAAGCGCCCGATGGGCCATGACGGCGAGGGGGGGCACTCCGGCCAGAAGCTTCCAGTAGGCCGGAAGCACCCCCCAGATGAGGTAGACCGCCACCATGCAGGCCATCCCCCTCGCCTGCTCTCTGCCGTCGGGCTGCATCGGCTTAGAGCGGTCCCATCA
>JAJTBU010000377.1 GCA_021286735.1 bacterium | reverse complement strand
TGCCCGCCTCCTCGACCCAGGCGCGCAGCTCGCCGAAGGTGAGGGCGACGTCGACCGCGCCCTCCGAGGCCTCGGCCTCGTTCTTCTTGGCGATGCAGGGACCCGCGAAGATCACCGCCGTCTCCGGGCCCAGAAGACGCTTCAGGCAGCGCCCGTGGGCGACCATGGGCGAGCAGACGTCCGTGACGTAGGGCGAGAGAGTCGGCAGATATTTGTGGATGTACTGGACGGCCGAGGGGCAGGCCGAGGAGATCGCCACCTTGGGCATGGCCGCCGACACGCCGGCGCTCACGGCCGCCGAGACCAGGTCGGCGCCGAAGGAGGTCTCCGACACGGCGTAGAAGCCGAGGGCGCGCAACCCCGCGATCAGGCTCCCGGCGGGCACGCCCGGAAACTCCGCGGCGAATGATGGCGCCAGGGAAAGAACGGCCCTGGGCCGTATCCTGACGAGGATCCTCGCGCGGTCCAGGTCGCTGCGGACCTTCTTCGCCTTCTGCGGACATATCTCCACGCAGTGCCCGCAGTGGATGCAGAGCTCGCGCATCACCTTGGCGTGGCCGTCCGATATCTGGATAGCCTTGACCGGGCACTCGCGCAGGCATTTGTAGCAATCCTGGCAGGCCGTCGGCTCGGTGTAGATCGCCTGGAGCCTATCCATGGGCAGCCTCCGGGAATTCGTGCTCGAGGATGTCTCCCACGCTGGCGGGCGCCACCTTCGTATAGACAGTCTGTCCGATCCTGACGACGGGGCCCTCGCAACAGCGCCCCTCGCAGAGGGTGCCGCCCAGCTCGACCGAATCCCCCATCCCATGGATCCTAAGCCAGGTCTGGATGAGTTCGACGTTGTTGGCGTTGCCCCGGGCGTAGCATGAGCTTCCCATGCACACGGTGATCGGCTTCGTTTGAGCGTTCATAATGATAAAAAAATATATATAAAATATTACCTAAAATGTCAATGGCCGCGCGAATTTCGCGCGGGCTGCCGCCGGCCCGAGGCGCGGCTCGAAATCCGGAAAGGCTGTACCCGGACCCCTCCCTGTGATAGTATGGGAGCGTGGCAGCTTCAAGGCAAAAAGACAAACCAGTCTACGACGAATCGAAGATAAAGACCCTGTCCTCGCTCGAGCATATCAGACTCCGGACGGGCATGTACATCGGCCGCCTCGGCGACGGCTCCAACCCCGACGACGGCATCTACATCCTCGTCAAGGAAGTCGTCGACAACTCAGTGGACGAGTACATCATGGGAGCCGGCGCGCGCATCGTCGTCTCGGTCCAGGGCGAGAAGGTCCGCGTCCGCGACTACGGCCGCGGCATCCCCCTAGGCAAGGTGATCGACTGCGTGTCGATCATCAACACCGGCGCCAAGTACAACGACGAAGTCTTCCAGTTCTCGGTGGGCCTGAACGGCGGCGGCACCAAGGCGGTGAACGCCCTCTCCGAGTCCTTTAGGGTGGTTTCCTACCGCGAGGGCCGCCAGTTCGAAGCCTTTTTCGAGCGCGGCGTCCTCAAATCCCAGCGCGAGGACTCCTGCGGCAGGGAGAAGAACGGCCTCCTCGTCGAATTCGTGCCCGACAGGCAGATCTTCCCCGAGTACGCCTTCAACATGGAGTTCCTCGAAAAGCGCATGTGGGGCTACGCCTGCCTCAACTCCGGCCTCTCCCTCTCGCTCAACGGGCGCGAGTTCAAGGCCGAGAAGGGACTCTACGACCTCCTCGCCTCCGAGGTCGGGGAGAGCGCCCTCTACGACATCGGCTGGTACAAAGGCGAGCGCATCGAATTCGCCTTCACGCACACCGCCAACTACGGCGAGCAGCACTTCTCCTTCGTGAACGGCCAGTTCACCTCGGACGGCGGCACCCACCTCTCG
>JAJTBU010000376.1 GCA_021286735.1 bacterium | reverse complement strand
AAATCCGCGACTACACCGAGGAAGACGAGCGCTGGGTCGAGTTCGTTACCTGCATGCGGAGCGCCGGCCTCTCCATCGAGGTTCTGATCGAATATGTTTCCCTATTTCAGCAAGGGGACAAAACCAACGAATCGCGGAAGGCGCTGCTCGTCGAGCAGCGGGACCAGCTGGCCGCGCGGATACGAGAGCTGCAGAAAACCCTGGATAGGCTGAACATGAAGATCGAACGGTATGACGAAGTGCTGCTCCAGAGGGAAAGGTCCATGAGCGGCTTCAACGACGGGCGACTGGACGATTGATCCGGATAAAAGGAAAGGAGCGGCGCGACCGCCGTTCCGGCGCTTTGCGGTTCGCGACGAAAAATAATTAAAAAATCTTCAAATCAGTATTGACCTGGAGTTCACTCCAGGTTGTAGGTTCACTTTCATGAAAGAACACAAGATTCTCATCGCCTTTTACTCCCGTTCCGGTAGCAACTATGTCGGCGGCACGATCGTCGATCTGAAAACCGGAAATACCGAAGTCGCCGCCGGCATGATCGAGGACGTGGCGGGCGGCGATCTTTTCAAGATCGATCCGGTTCGGGCCTACCCCGATGATTACATGCGAACGACCGAAATCGCCAAGAAAGAGCTTAAGGAAAACGCACGCCCCGCGCTCAAGGAGAGCCTGGCGAACATTGACGACTACGATACCGTGATCCTTGGCTATCCGAATTGGTGGGGAACCATGCCGATGGTCGTTCGCACTTTTCTGGAATCGAAAGACTTTTCGGGCAAGACGATTTTGCCGTTCTGCACCCACGAGGGAAGCGGGATGGGACATAGCGAGAGCGACATCAAGCGCCTATGCCCCGGAGCGGCGGTTTTGTCGGGATTGTCGATCCTCGGCGGGAATGTCAGGCGGGCGGAGGGCGATATCGCGCGGTGGCTCAGCGATAAGGGGATAATTGAATGAACTATGTCACGTTGAACAACGGCGTAAAAATGCCGATTCTAGGCTACGGCGTCTATCAAGTCGATCCGGCTGAATGCGAGCGCTGCGTGCTGGATGCCATTTCCGTCGGATATCGATCCATCGACACGGCACAGGCATACCGCAACGAGGAAGGCGTCGGCAACGCCATCGAGAAAAGCGGCGTGCCGAGAGAGGATCTGTTCCTGACGACGAAGGTTTGGATCTCCAACGGCGGATATGAGAAGGCCAAGGTTTCCATCGCCGAATCGCTGAGAAAGCTGAAGACCGACTATATCGACCTCCTGCTGATCCATCAGCCTTTCAACGATTATTACGGCACCTATCGCGCCATGACCGAAGCTTACAAGGCGGGCAAAATTCGGGCGATAGGGGTGAGCAATTTCTACCCCGACCGGCTGATCGACCTCTGCCGGTTTCAGGAAGTGGTCCCCGCCGTCAATCAGGTGGAAACCCATCCTTTCCAGCAGCAGAAGGCGGCGCATGAAATCATGAAGAAATACGGCGTGCAGCATGAATCATGGGGACCTTTCGCGGAAGGCCGCAAGGATATGTTCACAAATCCGGTACTCAGGAACATCGGCGAAGCGCATGGCAAATCCGCGGCTCAGGTGATTCTCCGCTTCCTGATTCAGAGCGGTGTGGTAGTTATTCCGAAATCAACCCACAAGGAGCGCATGGCCGAAAACCTCGATGTGTTCGACTTTGCCTTGAGCGCCGGGCAGATGAGCGCGATCGCCGCGTTGGACGAGGGCGAAAGCGCGTTTTTCTCCCACTACGATCCAAAGACCGTGGAGATGATCACCGGACTGGTGAGATAGGAAGCAGTATGAATAATTTTAGGGGCTGAAGTAGATAAAGTAGCATGATATACTTCAGTTATGGCGATAAGTCA
>JAJTBU010000375.1 GCA_021286735.1 bacterium | reverse complement strand
CTCGAGATCATGATCAGGATGACCGCCGCTCCGTAGAAGACCAGGCGCCAGATGTCGAAGGCGCGCAGGAGCTCGGGCAGGGCCGTCAGGACAAGAGCCCCGAGCACCGAGCCGGAGATCGAGCCCAGGCCGCCGAAGATGACGATGATCGTCAGCTCGGTCGATTTGGTCATCGAGAACATCTTGGGCTGGATGAAGGTCATGTAGTGGCCGAAGAAGACCCCCGCGACGCCGGCGTAGACCGCGCTGATGATGAGGGCGAGCATCTTGTACTTGAAGACGTTGATGCCCGAAACCTGGGCAGCCAGCTCCTCCTCGCGCACCGCGACCATGTTGCGCCCGTGGCGCGACTTGACGAGGTTGCCCAGGAAGATCACCGCCAGTATGTCTACCGCGACGATCGCCAGCAGGGTCGACTTGTAGGGGACCCCTGGCCAGCCACGCGCGCCGCCGAAGATCTGGATGTTGTTGAGAAGGAGGCGCGTCGCCTCGCCGAACCCCAGGGTGGCGATGCAGAAGTAGTCGCCCTTCAGGTTGAGCGTTATGCGCCCCAGGAAGTAGCTGACGATGCCCGCCGCCGCCCCGCCGGCGATCACGCCGAACACGAAGGGCAGCCCCAGGCCCGCGGGCGAGGACGAGGGCGATACCGTCATCAGGGCGCCGATGTAGGCGCCGATCGCCATGAATCCCGCGTGGCCGAAGGAGAAGAGCCCAGTGAAGCCCGTCAGGAGGCTCAGGCCGAGCACGGCGATGAGGTTTATTCCAGCGAGCATCAGGATGCCCTGGATATAGTTCCAATCCATCTTTACCCCCGACCCTCAGGCCTTGTCCAAGGTCGTCTTGCCCATGATGCCGGTGGGCCGGAAAATGAGCACGCCGATGAGGATCACGAACGCGATCAGGTCGCGGAACTGCGACGATATGTACCCCGAAACCAGGGTTTCGATGATGCCGAGGAGGACGGAGCCGATGACGGCGCCGGGCAGGCTCCCGAGCCCGCCGAAGACCGCGGCGATGAAGGACTTGGTGGTGATGTTGCCGATCTGCGGATAGACCGTGTACTTCATGCCGAAGAACACGCCGGCCACGCCGGCGAGGAAGCCGCCCAAGCCGAACACGATCAGGATGACGCGGTCGGTGTTCACGCCCATCAGGGCGCAGGCCTTGATGTTGTAGGCGGCGGCCTGGATCGCCTTGCCCATCTTCGTCTTCTCGATGAAGAGGATGAGGCCCGCGAGGCAGCAGGCGGAGATCGCGAACATGATGAGGTCGAGCCGGCCGATCGCCAGCTGGCCGATGGAGATTGGCGCGCGGGCGATCACCTCGGGATAGGTCCTGAAGGTCGGGCCGATCGTCGCGATGACGATGTTCTCCAGGAGAATCGAGGCGCCCATCGCCGAGATGATGAAGTAGAGGAAGGGGGCGTTCCTGAGGCGCAGCGGCTTGTAGGCCACGCGCTCGACGCCGATCGCCAGCACCGTGGTGCCGACCGTCGCGAGAAGGAAGGCGGGAACGAAGGGCAGCCTGAGCAGGGTCAGGCTGAAGAAGCCGAAATAGGCTCCGAGCATGATCACGCCGCCGTGCGCGAAATTCGAGAAGTTCATGATCGAATAGACGAGGGAATACCCGACCGCCATCAGCGCGTAGACCGAACCGATCGACAGCCCGTTTATCAACTGCTGTAGGAATTGAATCATGGCCAATCCTCACTAGGCGGGGACCAGGCAACGGAACGGGGCGGGTCTTCTCTCGAAGCCCCGCCCCGCCCACGCTGAACGGAATTCTCCTGCGGTCCCGCCGCTCCAAACAAAATATCAGGCGACAGGAGCCGCCGGAGATGAGCCACCGTTACTGAGCAGCGTACTTTTCCTGGAACACGTACTTGCCGTCGACGATCTTGATGA
>JAJTBU010000030.1 GCA_021286735.1 bacterium | reverse complement strand
GCGGCTTTCGTTGGCGCGCACCAGCATGAACTGCTGGCTCACCATGTAGGGCGCGGAGAAGTCGACTTGGCCCTTGCGCTCATCGGTGATCGTTATGCCATCCATTCCGACATCGAACTGCCCGTCGCGCACCGCCTGGATCATCGTGTCCCAGGAGGTGATCTTCCAGACGATCTTGGCGTTCAGCCGTTTGCCTATCTCGTTCACCGCGTCGTATTCCCAGCCCATGGCCTTGCCCGTCTTGGCGTCGACAAAGTTGAGGGGCGTGTAGGCGTTTTCGGTGACGGCGACGATGGTCCTGCCCTTCAGGTCGGGCAGCTTTGTTGCCTGAGCCCCCGCGGCGAGCGCGACGGCGAACGCCATGACGACGCATGCCAGTTTTTTCATGATGGCCTCCTTAATTCATTTGGGCTGGATCCGCGCGGTGGCGGCGCCTGCCGCCGACGATGGTTTTCGGATCAATTTTTAACGCTGCGGTATTGTGTCGCCGCGTTTCCGACATTGTCAAGGATTGCGCTTGACAAAGAGAGGGGAGAGGGGGTAATTTACGATTAAACGATTGCTTAATTGTTCAACCGTTTAGTCTATCTGCGATGGAGTTCGGCATGAACGAAGATATCTGCAGTCAATTCGGCATCTCCTGCCAGGACGCGGCGCCTGAACTCAAGGCTTCGCTGCTCGACGTGGCGGGGCTCTCGGAGCTTTTCAAGGCCATGGCCGACGAGACGCGCATCAAGATCCTCTACCTCCTCGCGCAGCGCGAACTCTGTGTCTGCGACCTCGCTTTCGTGCTCGAAAGCACGCTTCCGGCGGTTTCCCACCATCTCAGGTTCCTCCGAACGCTCAATCTCGTGCGGACCCGCCGGGACGGGAAGCAAGTGTTCTATACGCTCGCCGACGACCACGTCCTGGAGCTGCTGCAGACGGCCAGGAACCACTACATCGAAAAGACTTGATCGAGGGAGCGCATCATGACGAAGTATACACTCGAGGGGCTCGACTGCCCCGACTGCGCGAACCGGCTCGAGGCGGAAATGCGCAAGCGCCCCGGGCTCTCCGGGGCGACCATCAACTTTCCCATGAAGACCCTTTTCCTCGATTCGGAGGCGGAGAGCGCCGCCCGCGAAGTGATCGCCGAAATCGAGCCGGAGGTGAGGCTCGAACGCATCGAGGCGGGCGGGGCCCGCGAGCCTGAGAAGAGCGACTCATCGCCCCTTGTCCGCATGGGAGCGTCGGCCCTTCTCTTCATCGCGGGGCTCCTCTTCAGCGGGCAGCTCCGCGCGGCGCTGGGCCCCGTCGCCGAGTACGCGGTTTACCTGGCCGCTTACGGCCTCGTGGGCTATCCCGTTCTCAAAAGCGCCCTTTTCAACTTGTTCCGCGGCAGGGTCTTCGACGAGATGTTCCTCATGTCGATCGCCTCGATCGGCGCCATCGCGATCGGACAGCTGCCCGAGGCGGTCGGCGTCATGCTCTTCTATTCGGCCGGCGAATACTTGCAGGAGCGCGCCGTGGCCAAGTCGCGCCGATCGATAGCCGCGCTCATGGACCTTCGGCCCGAGTTCGCCCGCGTCATCGCAGGAGGCGAGGCGAAGCTCGCCGAGCCCTCGGCGGTGGCGGTGGGCGATCTCGTCGAGGTGCGCCCCGGCGAGCGCGTGCCCCTGGACGGCGAAGTCGTCGAGGGCGAGTCCTACATGGACACCTCGTCGCTCACCGGCGAATCGGCACCGCTCGAGGCGGCGCCGGGGCAGGCCGTGCGGGCCGGCTACGTCAACGATTCGGGGCGGGTGCTCGTGCGGGTGACGGCGCCCTTCGGGCAATCGTCGGTGGCGCGCATCCTCGAACTCGTCGAGAACTCGGCCACGCGCAAGGCGCCAGCCGAGAAGTTCATGACCCGGATAGCGGCCGTGTACACGCCCTTCGTCGTCATTGCGGCGTCGCTCATCGCGATAGTGCCGCCCATCGTCGTGCCGGGCGCCGCCTTTTCGGACTGGCTCTACCGCGCCCTCGTGCTCCTCGTGATCTCCTGCCCCTGCGCCTTCGTCATATCGATACCGCTCGGCTATTTCGGCGGCGTGGGCAACGCCTCGCGTCACAAGATCCTCGTGAAGGGCGCGGACAGCCTCGACGCCCTCCTCGCGGTGGACACGGTCGTCGTCGACAAGACGGGGACGCTGACCAAGGGAAGCTTCGAGGTCACGGCCGTTGACTGCGCGCCGGGCTTCGGGCGCGAGGAAGTGCTCGGCTACGCGGCTGCGGCGGAGCGATTCTCGCCGCACCCCATCGCGGCGGCTATCAGGAAGGCGGGGGCCTTGGTCGACCTTCCCCCGGCGGCGGACGCGGAAGCGTCCCTCCCTGGGGATTCGGCCGGCGCCGGCCCGGCCGAGCAAGTGCTGGAGGCGGAAGTCGAGGCTTCGATGGACGCCGCCTCGGTGAAGGAATGGAAGGGGAGAGGGGTGTCGGCTTCGGTGGGCGGGCGGTCCATCCTCGCGGGAACCGCATCCTTCTTGGAGGAGGGCGGCGTGATGATGCCGCGGCCGCGGTGAGCGGTCTCAGGGCGGCGGGCGTCAGGCGCGTTGTCATGCTCACCGGCGACAGGGAAGCGTCCGCGGCCTGCGTCGCGTCCGCGGCTTGCGTCGACGAGTACGTGGCCGGCCTCCTGCCCGAGGACAAGGTCGCGAGGCTCGAGGCGATCAAGGCGGCGCTGCCCGCCGGACGCAAGGTGGCCTTCGTCGGGGACGGCATGAACGACGCGCCCGTCCTCATGCGGGCCGACGTCGGAATCGCGATGGGTGGCCTCGGCTCGGATGCGGCGATCGAGGCGGCCGACGTGGTCATCATGGACGATAAAGTTGAGCGACTCCCGATGGCGATGCGGATCGCCGCGCTGACGCGCCGAATCGTCGTGCAGAACATCGTCTTCTCGCTCGGGGTGAAGGCGGCATTCCTCGTCCTGGGAGCCTTTGGGGAAGCCTCGATGTGGGAGGCGGTGATCGCCGACGTCGGCGTGGCGCTGCTGGCCGTGGTCAACGCGATGCGCGCCACCAAGATGGATCCCGGTAAATGACGTTGGCCGGCATTGTCTGGAGGTCGCTCGCGGACTGAAGCCGCACGCGGACTGAAATCGCGGGCGAATTACAGGTCGCGGATGGCCAGGCGGCCGGCCCCCGAGACTTTGGCCTCGTACATCGCCCGGTCGCAGGAGATCGTCACCTCCTCGAGCGTCAGGGGGCGATCCTTCGGCGACAGGACCCGGGTGGCGCCGGTCGAAACGGTGTAGGTGAAGGCGCCGGCGGCCGCGCCCTGCGAGCGGGCGCGGAGGCGTTCGGCGATGCGCTGGATCGCGGCTTCGTCGACCGTGCGCATAATGAGGATGAACTCGTCGCCGCCGTAACGGCCAAAGTGGTCGCGCTCGGAGACGATCTCGCGCGCGGCGGCGGCCGCGAAATCCTTGAGCACGAGGTCTCCGACATGGTGTCCGTGCGTGTCGTTGACGCGCTTGAAATCGTCGAGGTCGAAAAGCATCACCGTGTAGGGCGTGTCGTTCCGGGCGTAGGCCGAAATGGCGGACACCGCGAAATTCTCGAAGGCGCCGCGGTTGAGCGCTCCCGTGAGGGCGTCGTGCGTGGCCGCCAGCATCAGCTGCTGGTCGGCCTTCTCCTTGGAGAAGAGGATGATGCCCGTGTTAGAAAGCAGCATGTAGATGAACTGGACGACGTAGAAGGCCACCTGCGACTTCGTCGCCGAGAAAATGGTCATATCCTTCCCGGACCACAGCGACTCGAGCATCCGCGCGATAAGCGAGGCGAAAAGCAGCAGAATGAGGATGCCGATCGCCACGCCCATCTTGGAGTCCCTCGGCTTGGCGAGGAAAGTCTTCGCCGTGTACGGCACGAGGAGCGAAGCTACCAGCGAATAGACGACGATTCGCTGGCTCGTCGTCGCGCCCGCCAGGGCGATGACGCTGAAGACCGCCCAGCCGCCCAGCGAGATCGCGGCGAGGAAACGCTTCAAGCGCCGGTTCACCGGTTCCTTCATCGAGACGAGTGCGAACATCTCAAGGGCGAGGCCGGCGAAGCTGAAGAACGTGCCCGATATCGCCGAGACGATCTCGGGGATGAAAAGCCTCGAAAGGAAAAGCACATAGGAGACCACGAACAGGCCCATGGAGAAAATATGGAGCTTGAGCGCCTCTTCGATCTCCTTCCTGCCGTAAGCGAGGAAAAAGAGAATATTTGCGACATAGCCGAGAAAGAGAAGCGCCATGATCGTGGCATTGTCCATCAGGCGGCCCGCGCCTTCAGAGTGTTCTTCAAGTCCTCGATGTCCTTGGGGATGTACTTGCCCGCGAAGATGAAGAAGGCGAAGCAGGCGACCCACGAGACGGTGCAGATCAGCAGTATCGCATAACCTAGGCTGCTCTTGTCGGCGATGATGCCCGCCAGGAGGGGCGCGAGGGCCGATCCGCCGAATTCCACGAAGTTCTGCACCGCGTTCGTCGTCGCCCTGATCTCAGGCTCGGTGACGTCGTAGAAGGACGAGAGCACGTTGGGCGACGCCCATGGGATGAAGAGGGCCGCGGCGGAGAGCGCCGCTCCGAAGGCGAACTTGGAATCGACGGGAACCTTCATGGCGATCCACAACAGGACGCAGCCCAGCGCCACGCCCGCCGAGCCGATGATCACGCGGCCCTTGGGCGTCTTCTTGAAGAGCCGGTCGCCGAGGATCCCGCCTATGGGATAGCCCGCGGCCAGGATCAGCACCGCCGGCACCATCGTCAGCAGGGTCTGCGTGTCGTCGTAGCCGCGCTCGGCCTTGAGATAGTCGAAAATCCAGTAGGTGATCACGTTCCAGGGGAAGACGCCGATGAAACCCTGCAGCAGCAGGATCACGAGGCTCTTCTTCCTGAAGATGCCGCCCACCGTCTTCCAGCTGAAGGCGAAGCGCTCGAGATGCTCCGTGGCGGCCAACTCCGGCTCGGCGGAACCCCGCGGCCTGTCCTTCACGAAGAGGAATATGACGACCGACAGCAGCAGGCCGAGGCCTCCCGTGAGGAAGAAGACATTGCGCCAGCCGAAGCTCGCCCCGAAGGCCAGGGCGAGGATCATGCCGAGCAGGTAGCCCGCGGGCTGCGCCACCTGGAGGAAGCCGTAGATCTTTCCCCGCTTCTGGGGCGGATAATAGTCGGAGATGAGGCTGTAGAGGCCCGGGTAGCTCGAATCGTCGATACCCGTGGCGGCGCGGGTGATCAGGAAGAGGGGATAGGTCGGAACGACGGCGTTGAGCCAAGTGCTCGAACCCCAGAGCAGGGAGGCCAGGGCGAGGAGCTTTGGCCTGGAGAAGCGGTCGTAGAGCCAGCCCCAGAGCGGGTAGCAGACCGCGCCCACGATGAGGGCTCCCGTCGATACGGCTCCCATCTGTGTGCGCGTGATCTGGAAGGTCTCCATGATCTGCGTGGTGAGCGGGCCTATCAGCAACTTGTCGGCCTGATGCAGCAGCATGAAGCCGAACATGATCCAGAATGCCGGCCTCGCTCCTCTCGGCGTCGCGGTTCTTCCGGGGATGTCGCCCATCGAAGGTGCTCCTTAGGTGAGTACATTGTTGCGCGCATTCAGGCGTTTTGCAAACGAAAATCGCCGTCTTTCCGGCCTTTATGCGCGGGCGCCGGCGAGGCGGAGGAAGGATTCCGGCGGCGGGCTCTCGAAGCTGAAGCGCTCGCGGGTGAAGGGATGCTCCAGGCCGAGGAGGACGGCGTGGAGGCAGAGCCGACCCAGGGGGTCTCCCGCGGCCCCATACTTTTGGTCGCCCGCCACGGGATGGCCCGCCGCCGCGAGCTGGGCGCGGATTTGATGCTTGCGCCCCGTCTCGAGGCTCAGGAAGACGAGGCTGTAGCGGCCGTTCGAGGCGAGGACGCTCCAGTGTGTGATCGACCGCAGGGCGCCGGGAGAGCCGGGCGCCGCCTCGTAGACGGTGCCGGCGCGGTTTTCGACGAGCCAGGTGTCGAAGGTGCCGTGATCCCGCGCGAAACGCCCCTCGGCGACGGCGACATAGCAGCGCTCCAGCACGAGTTCGTTCCAGCGCTCCATCAGCGCCTGCTTGGCCGCCGCGTGAACCGCGAAGATCATGACGCCCGAGGTGTCGCGGTCGAGCCGATGCACCACGGCGGCGCGCCCCCGGGGATTTTTCCGCTGAATGCGCGCGGTCACGAGATCGTAGAGGGTCTTCGTCCTCGAGCCTTCGGGGGCTATCACCGGAAGCCCCTCGGGCTTCTCTACGGCGATGATGTCCCTGTCCTCGTAGAGGAACTCGACACGTCCCCCGGCCGGTCGTCGATGCTGCATGGGCTAGAGTCTACACCGGCTCCGCCTTCTTTCGCCAGCCTGACCGGCCGGTCAGGCGCGCAGGGCCGGTTGCCCGTCGCCGCTTTCCCCGCTAGGATAGGGCCTCAAGGAGAGCAACATGGTCATCGAACGATCGGCGATGGAAGTCGAAAAGCGCGAGCATATGCGGGAAGGGAAAGGCACCTGCGAACTCACCCTCCTCGGGGGGCGCGCGCTCCAGAAGCACTGCAGAATCCTTTCGGAAATCCTCATACCCGCCGGGGCGAGCATCGGCCCGCATCAGCACTCCGGCGAGACGGAATATTATATAATCCTCGAAGGGGAGGGCCTCGTCGACGACGACGGGACGCCGACCCCCGTCAAGCCCGGCGACTGCGTCGTCACCGGCGGCGGAGCCGTCCACAGCATCGAGACCACGGGCGACCTTCCCCTTCGGATGATCGCCGTGATCGTCACGGACGCCTGAGGCTTCCCCCGCCGCGCCCGAAGAGCGCGTACATGCAGATGCCGCCCGCGACGACCACGTTGAGCGAGTCGATGCCGGGCGCCATCGGGATGTAGACCTCGCCGCGGCAGAGTCCGACGGCCTCCTCGGGCAGGCCGAAGCCCTCGTTGCCGACCAGGAGGACGAAGGGGCGCCGCGGCTGGAACTCGCCGAGGGGCAGGGCTCTGGGCGAGAGCGTGGCTGCGGCGAGGTCGAAGCCGGCCCCGGCGAGCCGCGAGAGGGCGGGCGCGTCGCAGGAAAAGAGGGGCAGGGAGAAGGCGTTGCCCATCGAGGCGCGCAGCGCCTTGCGGTAGTAGGGATCGGCGCAGCCCGGACCCAGCATGACGCCCGAGGCCCCCAGCCCCGCCGCAGACCGGATGAGCGCTCCTACGTTCGAGGGGTCGGTCACGTTCCAGAGACAGAGATAGGAGGCTGCCGCGTCGCCGGCGAGATCCGCGACGGGGAAGGGCACGAGCTCCGGCCTCACCGCGAGCGCGATGGCCCCGTGGTGGAAGCGGAACCCTGTCAGATTGCAGAGCTCCTCGTGGCTCACCGTGCGGATGGGCAGGGCGTGGCCGTACTTCGCGAGCCAGGCGTCGCCGCTCTCCTCCGAGCGGACGACGAGAAGGGGCTCGATCCCCGCCTCCAGCGCCTTCTCGATGACGATGCGGCCCTCCAGGGCCATCAGCCCCAATCCCGAGAAATCCTTGTCCTTGAGCGCCGAAAGCTTCGAAAGATCGATGTCCATGCCAAGGTTATAGCATCGATGCGCGGTTCGCGGGACTCCCCGGGACGAGGAAAGAGATGCCCATTGGGCGGCGGTGCTGGGAATATTTTTCCCATCGAGCAGCCAAGGCGATGAGAAATCCCTCGGGCGTGGCGCGGCGCTGGCGTCATAATTACCGATATTAAATATTATTAAAGAAAATTACATTCAATATACTGTTTTTGGCATACAACCTGCATTTACTCAGGGAGAGGAATTGCTCTACACCATTCTAGTGCGTAGCCTCGACCGACCCATCGCGCAGGAGGAAAACCGATGGCCAAGAAAATCGCCCCGATCCAGTGGGCGCGCAGGATTTCGCTGGGAATATTCTTTGTGGCGGTGACGACGCTCACCGTGCTCCACCAGAGGCTTCAGAACATGCCGTCCGTCGACTCGCTGGATCCATTCGGAGGCGTCGAAACCCTGCTCAAGTACCTGGCGGGCGGCGAATTCGTGAAGAAGATCATGCCGTCGAACCTCGTCTTGCTCGTCGCGATCGTCGCCCTCGGCATCGTGCTGTCGCGCTTCTTCTGCGGCTGGATCTGCGCCTTCGGAGCCCTGCAGGGCGCCTTCGGCTGGCTGGGACGGAAGATATTCAAGCGCCGCTTCATCGTGCCGCCCAAGGTCGACAGGGTCCTGCGCTGGCTGAAGTATCCCCTGCTCGTCGCCATAATCTATTTCACCTGGACGACCGGAACTCTCGTCATCAGGCCGTACGACCCTCTCGCCGCCTACGGCCACCTCTCGGCCGGCCTCGGCGCGGTGTGGGCGGAGTTCTCCGTGGGCTTCGTCCTCCTCGTGCTAACGCTCGGCCTCTCCATGTTCTACGAGCGCGCCTTCTGCAAGTACGTTTGCCCCATGGGAGCCGTCAACGCCATCCTCGGCAGGATCCCCCTCTTCCGCATCAAGCGCGAATCGAAAACTTGCATCTCCTGCTCGAAGTGCGACCACGTCTGCCCGATGAACATCGAGGTGTCCACCGCCGACAAGGTGAGCTCGCCCGAATGCATTGGCTGCCTCGAGTGCGTCACCGCCTGCCCGACCAAGAAGAAGACCCTCGCGCCGACGATCGCGGGAAAACCCGTCAAGCTCTGGCAGGTCGCCGCGCTCGGCCTGGGAATCTATCTCGGCGCCATGGGCATAGGCGCCCTTGTTGGAAAGCTCGACTTCGTCGGGCCGAGTCTCGCTCAGAAGGCGGTGGAAGGCTCGCTCAAGGTAGAGGACATCAAGGGTTCATCCACCTGGGCACAGGTCGCGGAATCATTCGGGGTCGAGCTCGAGCGCCTGTTCCGGGAGGCGAAGGTCGACGGCAGGCTCGTGCCCCCAGACACGAAGCTCAAGAACACCGGCGCCCTCATCGGCAGGGAGTTCGAAGCCGACGAGGCGAGGGTGGCCCTGGCGGCCATGCTGGGCATTCCCTATGCCGGGGAGGGCGGGGCGGCGCCGACTGCGGTTCCCGCCGAATCGACGGCCGCCCCCGCGGCTGCATTCCAGCCCGCCGCGAGCGCTCCAGCCCAAGCGGCGCCGGCTGCGGCTCCCGCGGCGGCGAAGGCGCCCGCTCCGGCCGCTGCGAACGCTGCCGCGGCCGCTTCCGGGCCGGCAAGCCCTGTTCCGAGCGCGGCGCCCGCGAAGACCGCCGCGGCCGGACTCGTGGTGCCCGCCGATTTCGCGCTCGAGGGCACCATGACGATCAAGGACGTAGCCGCGGCGCTGGGCGCCTCGGAGGCGGCGGTCATCGCCAAGCTCCAGCTTCCGGCGAACGTGCCGACGGGGACTCCGCTTCGCGACATGAAGGACACCTACGGCTACACGATGCCGGCGCTGAAGGAGCGCTTCGCCAAATAAAGCCGCGGCGAAAGGCTCTTGATCTGAACCTGAAAAGGCTGCCCGCGCCGCGGGCGGCCTTTTTTGCGCTATTGCTTTGAACAGGCGCTGCTATGGGAAGAGCGTCTCCATCCCGGCATTTCGGGCGAAGGCCTCCATATCGGCGTCGGAAAGCCTCGGGGGGCGGGAAGCCGCGGCGCGCGCGATCGCGGGGAACACATGGATATCGCCCGCGCTGTTGACGAATGAGCCTTCGAGCCCCCAGGCGAAGCCGAGGGCGGCGCGAATCTCTTCGGGCGAGGCGAGAGGCTCGTACCAGGTGGCGGCGGACCTCGGCCGATCGCCCCAGGGCCGGCGCAGGAAGGCCTTAATGAGCTGGAAGGCGACGCCGCGCCGCCGGCATTCCGCGACGAGGGCCTGGACTGCGGCGAGGTACTCGGGGTTTCGTGAAAGCGGCCAGTTCCAGGGAAAGAGGACGGAATCGAAGTCGAAGCGCGACAGGCTCCGCAGATGCATGGCGGGGGCGGTTAGCCCGTGTCCGGTCACGCCGAGGAAACGGGCCTTGCCGCTCTTCCTCGCCTCGATGAAGGCTTCCAGCGCCCCGCCGGGCCCCATGGCCTCGGCCCACTCGCCCTCGTCGACGAGAAAGTGCATCTGCCAGAGATCGACGCGGTCCGTCCCCAGCCTGGCGAGCGAACGCTCGAGCTCCTCCAGCGCTCCCGCCTTGTCGCGCCGCTGCGTCTTCGTCGCCAGGAATATCTGGTCGCGGTGCGAGGCGAGCCAGGGCTTCATCCTGACTTCGGCCTCCCCATAGCTGGCGGCGACATCGAAGTGGTTGACGCCGGCATCGAAAGCGAGGCCGAGCGTCCGGTCGGCGTCCGCCTGCGTCACGGTCCCGAGCGCGGCGGCGCCGAAGATAAGCCGCGACGATTCGTGGCCGGTGCGGCCGAATTCCAGCCTAGGAATTTCCGTCGACATGATCGCCTCCTCCCGCCGAGCCGCCGCGCGGGCGCCGGCGAACTTGAAGCATCGACCCCTCTCCGGGTATAAAGAATTCGAGCGGCGTCCGCCGCGATCCACGACCCATTCCGGAGGATAATGATGCGGGTCCTCAATTTCGGTTCCCTCAATATAGATTATGTGTACAAAGTCGACAACTTCATAAAGCCCGGCGAGACCAAAGCCGCCCGCTCGCTCGAAGTCTTCGCGGGCGGCAAGGGCCTGAACCAGTCCCTCGCCCTGGCGAGGGCGGGCGCGAAGGTGGCCCACGCAGGCAAGATCGGCGCGGAGGGGCGGTTCCTGGCCGAAAAGCTCCGGGAGGCCGGCGTCGACGTGTCCAGGGTGGAAGTCTCGTCGGGCGCGAACGGGCACGCGATCATCCAGGTGGACGACGCGGGGCGAAACTGCATCCTCCTGTTCGGGGGAGCCAACCGGGATATCGACGAGGCCTTCATCGACCGCTCGCTCGAAGGCTTTGGCTCAGGCGACATCCTTCTGCTTCAGAACGAGATAGCTTCGATCCCCGCCATCATGTCAGGGGCCAAGGCCAGGGGCATGACGATCGTGATGAACCCCGCGCCCTTCGACGCCGGGATCGCCGCGTATCCGCTGAAATTGATCGACATTTTCATCCTGAACGAGATAGAGGCGGCCGACCTCGCCGGCGTCGAGGATCCGGAGGCGGCGGCTTTGGCCCTCGGCGCGCGGTTCCCGGCTGCCAAGATCGTCGTGACGCTCGGCTCCGAAGGCTCCCTCTGCGTGGAGGGCGGCCGGACGATCAGGCAGAAGGCCTACAAGGTGAAGGCCGTCGACACGACGGCGGCGGGGGACACCTTCAGCGGGTACTTCCTCGCGGGGCTCCTCGAGGGCATGGGCACGGCCGCCGCGCTGGACCTGGGCGCCAGGGCGGCCTCGATCTGCGTCACGCGCGCGGGCGCCTCCGACTCGGTGCCGATGCGGGCCGAGCTGGACCGCTAGGTTTTCGGGGGCAGCGGTGGGCGGCCGCGGGGAACCCGCGGCCGCCCACCGCCATCGGCACCCCCTCTCCAGCTTTCCCTATTTCTTCTTGTCGTACTGCTCCGACTTCTTGTCGATGTAATCGCCGGTGGCCTTGGCCGCGTCTTCGATCGTCTGGATGATAGCCTTGAGCAGCTTCTCGCCCGCCTTGCCCATGCGGTAGAAGCCCTTGGCGGCATCGTTCCTGCAGAGCTTGGCCGCCTGGGTCACCGCGTTCGTGTACTCCTGCTCGCTCATCTTCTTGTAGGCGTCCTTGAGGGGCGCCCCATCTTTCGAGTAACCGTATTTCACCGCGTAATAAGACATGACGAGTTCGGCGATGGCCTTCTCCTCGTGGTTCAGCCTCGCTTGGGCGCGCTTTTCTATGTCGGCGACCGGATTCCTGATCTTGAACCAAAGGAAGTCGCCGAAAGCGCCCGTCAGGGCCAGGGCGGCGAGCAGGACGAGCGCGATAGCCTTTTTCATCGGATGTCTCCTCGTTTCCGGGGGATGTCGTTTCCGCTAGTATACCCGACGACCGCGGAATTCGTTACCGGCAATCGGGAGCGGGCGGCTTTGCCTAGCCGGCTCCCCGTGATGCCCTCTCTTGACCGGCCCTCGGTCCCCGGGCGAGAATCGCCCATCCTGGAGGACGGCGATGGAAACGAGGCTGAGGTTCGACGGCGATTCGGGCTTGGAAGGCATCCGCGTAGGCGTTATCGAAGCATCCGGCCTCGATTGGCAGGCGGCCGGCGTTGGCGAACGCTTTCCCGCCGTCATCACCGAGGCGCGCGCAAGGGGCGAGGGCCTCGTCGCTCCCACACGGAAGGCCGCCGTCCGCGGCATGTTGCGCCACGGCTCCTACAAGCCCGCCGGCCGAGCCAAGCCCTCCAGCGAATACCTCCTGCAGGCGGCCCTCGAGGGCGATTTCCCCGCGGTCAACTACTTCGTCGACGCTGTGAACGTCGTGAGCCTCCTCACAGGTTATCCGATCAGCATCGTCGATCTGGACAAGTCCGGCGCCGACCTCCTCCTGCGCCGCGGCCGCCCCGGCGAAACCTACGTCTTCAACTCGGGCGGCCAGGCGATCGACCTGACCGACCTCCTCTGCGTCTGCCGCGCGACCCCCGAAGGCTTCGTCCCCACGGCCAACGCCGTCAGGGACTCCATGGCCACGAAGCTCTTCCACGGGGCGCCCCGCGCCGCCGCCTTCATCTACGCGCCCGCCGGCCCCGAGGGAGCCGGCCTCGAGGAAGCCTGCCGCTCGCTCCGCGGCTACCTCGCCGAAGCCGCCGGCTCCGCCGAATGGCGCGTCGAGCCCTGAGCCCTTCGGTTGCGGATCTTCGGCCGCCGATCGCCTCGGGCTTCCTCAACTTGCCAAGAGTTTCGATAGTCAAAAAATTGCTTTTTCAACCGCGATGTTCTAGACTTCAGTTTGGAAACAGTCTTTGGGTCAGCGAGGATCTGCTAATAAGCGCCGAAGCTTTAGCGCTCGGCCTGAAGGCCCCGAAGACGGGACGCGCTCCGCATTGGCGGAAGCCGCCTGAGGGGTCGCTCATTTGGGCGCCGGGCATCGCCCGGCGCCCCCTTTTTATTAACACCGCTCCTCGATACCATAAGCGCTTATGGAATTGCTCGATTCGAGCGACGAAAGCCTCAAGCGGGCGGGCAGGGCCCTTGCGGAGGGCATGCTCGTCGCCATACCCACCGAGACGGTCTACGGCCTCGGT
>JAJTBU010000374.1 GCA_021286735.1 bacterium | reverse complement strand
GGCTCTAGCGCCGTTCTCCGCCGGCCGCCCCGGGGCGCGCGGTCCTCTGCCCCTGCCGTCCAAACCGCGCCCGCTCGCCTGGCGGGAACCCTCTTGGCGGCCCACTGTCCCGGCGGCAAACTTGACACGAGGCGAATAGGCAACTAAGCTGAAGCGACGCTGTAATTCATACGACGGAAAAGGAATCGCCCCTGTATTCTGTCAGCTGACTTGGAGAAGTGCCAGACATGATCAAGAAAGAGCCTACTTCGCGACAGCTTCAGGCAGACAGGACTCGTACGCTCCTCTATTCCATCGCGGTCTCCCTCATGGAGAAGCAGGGGTTCTCGAATACTACGATCGAGCAGATCGCCACGAAGGCGGGCGTATCGATCGGCACTTTCTACCACTACTTCAGCTCGAAGGAAGAGATCTTCTACGATACGTTCAAGAAGGCCGACGAGCATTTCGAGACGATCGTGGCGCCCGCGCTGTACAGCGCCGAGGCCGCCGGCCAGTCCGTTTTCGAGCAGGTGGTCACCTTCTTCAGGTACTACGCGCACTACAATTTGAACCGCGGTTTTTCGAACATAACCCAGCTCTACAACACAAAGAACAAGATCTTCGTGAAAAAAGGCCGGTTCATGCAGGAGCTGCTCAAGCAGGTGTTCGCCAGGGGGATGGCTCGGGGGGAGTTCTCAAGCGAATTGTCGCCCGACGACGCCACGGACTATTTCTTCGTGGTCGCCAGGGGCATCGTCTACGATTGGTGCGTCCACGGGGGCGCCTACGACCTGGAAAAGAAGATGGAATCCTACATGAGGATCCTGCTGAGGATATTGGAACCCCGCGGTCCCGCCTCCAAAGAGCGCCGGGGGCGTTGACGGCCCCTTGAAAAAAGGCTGCCGAAGAATTCCTTCCTCAGCAGCCCCGATCTAAGCCCGCAGCTTTGCCCTTCTAATTTATCTGCCGTATTTTTCCCAATGTTCTCCAAAAATCTTGTTCTCGTCGGGAACGACGGGGGGAATCGGCATGGAGACCCAGGTCGTGTTGAGGAAATGCTTCCAGTGCACGTTTTCGTTCACGATGTTGCCGCCCCAGGTGCCGCAGCCTAGCGTGAGGCCGAAGGGCATCCCGTTGTCGTAGTTGCCCGAGTTGCCGAAGGGCTGGGTCTGGCGGACCATGACGCGGCTCACCCGCGCCCTGGTCGCCAACTCGACCATGTGGGCGTCATTCGTCGTATGGATGCCGCAGGAGTGGCCATAGCCGGAATACCGGGTTATGTCGCGCACCAGGCAGATCGCCTCCTCGAATTCCCCATACTTCCACACCGTGAGCACCGGCGAGAGCTTCTCTCCGGAGAACATGTCGGCAGGTCCCACCGCCTCGCCCAGGACCATGAGGAAGCTCGTGTCCGGCCTCACCGCGATCTTCGCGAGCGCCGCGATCTTCTGCGCGTGCTGGCCGACGTGGTTCCTGCCCATGTGGACGCCGTCGGGCCACATGAGCTCCCTGAGCCTCGCCTTCTCCTCCGGACTGCAGAGGTGGCCGCCCAGTTCCTGGAAATGCTTCATCATCCTGTCGTAGATCGATGCCTGGAGCACCACCGAGTTCTCCGAGGAGCAGGAGGTCGCGTTGTCGAAGATCTTTCCGTTCCTGATCTTGGTCGCCGCGTCCAGAAGGTCGGCCGTCTCGTCCACCACCACCGTGGAATTGCCCGCGCCCACGCCGTAGGCGGGCTTGCCCGAGGAGTAGGCCACCTTCACGAGCGGCCCGCCCCCCGTCGCCACCACGAGGTCCACGCTGCGCATCAGTTCCTGGGAAAGGTCGATCGTCGGCTCCTTGATGTTGAGCACCAGATCTTCCGGAGCCCCGACCTTCCTCAAGCCTTCGCGCATGTAGTTCGCCGTCAGGTCGCAGGATGCCTTCGCCTTGGGATGGG
>JAJTBU010000373.1 GCA_021286735.1 bacterium | reverse complement strand
CGAAGCGCGACGCGGCGATGACGTCGAGATAGCGCCTGTTGCCGAGCCCGGTGAGGGGATCCGTCAAGACTTCGCCGCGGAGAGACTCGAGTTCGGCGAGGAGGTCCGCGCGGTTGCGCCTATCGGAGAAAATCTCGATGGAGCCCGACACGGCGCCGGAATCGTCGAGGAGAGGCGCGGCCCATACGGCGATCGGCTGCCGGCTGCCGTCGCGGTGGTGCATGTAGGCCTCGATCTCGTGTACCTTGCCGTCGAGCATGGTCGCTGCCATGGGGCAGCCGTTCAGACAGAGGTTGACGCCGTCGGGGGTGACGTGGCGCAGCAAATTGTCCGAGCAGCGGTGTCCGAGCACCTGTTCGGCGGAATAGCCCGTGAGACGCTCGGCGGCTTTGTTCCAGAACGAAATCTTCCCATCGCGATCCCAGATATACACGCCCACGTCGAGCTTGGACATCAGCGCGCGCAGCGAAGCGTCGTCTTTCATCATCCCTCCCTTGGGTATCGGCCTAAGGCGACTATTGAAGGCCGTTTTGGGGAACACTGGCGAAACATAGCGTAAAACGACGATTCGAGCAACGCGTTGCCCAGCCTACCCTTTGCGCCAATAGGCGCTCCCATCCGGCTCCCTCTCCAGGAAACGATAGTCCACGAGGTAGCGCCTGAGGGCGGCGTAGTCGGGGTCGGCGACCGCGAGGATGGCGTCGACCTCCTTCTGGGCGTAGACGCGCCCCGGGGCGAAGCGCTCCGCCAGCCGCACCAGGATGACGAGTTTTTCCTTTTCCTTGCGCGGGATGCGCGTGAGGCCGCCATCCTCCCGGAGGTATTTCCTCTCGATGGCCGCCGCCTCCTCGGCGGTGACGACGGCGCGGTCGTCCCGCATCGGCATGGCGGCGGGATAGGCGACGAACTGCCCCACCGTCTTGCCGCCGCGCTCCAGCAGGGCCATCAGGGCCAGAAACACCTTCGCCTCGGCCTCGCGCCGGCGGAGCGCGAGCCGCTGGTTCCTGACGGTGGAGGGCGACTTGCCGCCCAAGGCCGCCGCGATCTCCTTGTCCGAACGCCCCGCACGGAGCTGGCGCAGCACGTCGGCCATGGCCTCGGGAATCCCCGTGACATCCTTGCCCATGTCCAGCAGCTCCATGAAGAGATCGCCGTGCGCCGATGCCGCATGCTCGCGCGCCGCCCGCTCGGCGGTCGAGAAGCCGCCGGCCGAGGGGTACACCCTGCCCTCCTCGAAGGCGGCGTCGCAGCGGAGGCAGCGGAACGCGCCGCTTTTCTCATCGCGCGAGTATCCCCGGGAGAGATTGTCGATAGAATTAGCCAAAATCATTCTTTCGTCTATCATAGAATGATAATAATTCAATAACTGCTTACTTTTCAATAGACACTTGCGCAAAAGGCGCGTTTTTTAGCATTTTCGTGTTTTTGTTTGAAGGAACAGAAAGCCTGCGCTACAATGCATGCAGGAGGCTCTCATGAAAAAAATCATCCGCGTCGCGCTTCTGGTCGCGCTGGCCGTCTCGATGACAGGCTGCGCCTCGATACTCAAATCGATGGGAGGCGTCAGCAAGACCGAGATGGCGGCGTATCAGGCCGCGACGGCAGAATACCAGTCCGCGACCGACAAGAAGCTCAGCGATATGAACGCCGCCCTCGCCAAGGCCGAGACGGCGCTAAAAGAGATCGGCACCATAAAGGCGCAGCTCGAGAAAGTATCCGCCGAACTCTCCACCCTGCAGATGACCGCCGAGGAACTCAAGCAAGCCAAGAGCATGGTCGACTCCCTCCTCGTGCGGGTGGAGCAGATATCCGACGAGACCTTGCTGAAACTCGCCCAGCTCATCCAGAAGAGCCTGGCGGAGGCGACACCGGCTCAGGCCTCGGCTCCCGCCGCGGCGCCGACGGCGGAGCAGCCGCCCGCGGAGGC